>DDWD01000101.1 GCA_002345825.1 Bacteroidales bacterium UBA2295 | reverse complement strand
GTTCAATTAGATTTGACATTTATTATTCTTTTTGTCAATAATACATAAATATTGACAAATACAACATTTTACTGTCAAATATTTAATCCAATCAACCTTATTATCAAAAACACTCGCGAATTGACATTTCGTTAGTACTCCACACAGTTTACCCATGGAATACAATAGTTTAAAAAACCTTCCCCTACCGTTTTAGGCTTTCCAAATGCCAAACGGAAAGCTAACAAAACATTTCGGCGGATTTACCCAGAGGCAAATCCGCCGAAAATATATCCCATATTTCTACCACACTTATTCTGCATCAACAAATCGGAAGCGAGTCATAAGCACATCGTACATGGTTGATACGCGCTGCAAACGGGCATTGGCATCGTTGCCACCACGCATAATCACACCCCGCAAGGGCGAAAGTACCTGCAACGAGCCATTGTCCTTAACCACAAGTTCGAGGGCAGTGCCCTGTTTGCCGGGATCGGCAAGTTTAAGGTAAGTACCTATTTTATCGTCGCCGGCTAGCACTAAGTAGCGCTTACTCGCTTCGTTTTGAATATACACAAGCAAATTGCCATCCTTAGAAACACCCGCTTTGGTTAGCGCCCACTTGTTATTACTAGAGGATGCTATGGCATTAAACACCACATTATCGGGAATCTGATTTCGGGTATCGGGGGCAAGTTCCCAAATATCGGAAGCGCACCGCCAGTAAAAAGCGCCATTGTTCTTAATTAGGTTATTCAGCAAAAATTCTGTTTTTCCTTTGGGCGTATTGAGCTGCCGTGCATCAATATCCTCCTGAGTATCGAGATCGCCTGTGGGGGTATCGTTACCTAAAAAATAGCGATCGATACGATGTACCTCCGAGAAATCTGATATTGAAACATCGAAGTATCGCCATTGGTTGCGGTTAGGCCTATCAACTTTCTGGTTGTTTTTAAAGTTATTGAACGAGTCGAATGTAGGATCCATCAAACGCCAGCGGCCATCAATAAAAGCCTCAACCCAAATATGATCGCCCTCGTAGTTCATATTGCGCCTCTGGTCGGTTGGCCCGCCCGATAGTATGGCAGGTATTCCGGCAATATTTAAAAACGATGCCAGCAGCGTAGCATATCCGGTACAATTGGTTACCCTCTTTTCAAAAACATCCAAGGGTAAAGCCGATAGAACACGGCGCGATGGGCGCGTTGCAGCATCCCTATCGTAGTACAAGTTATTTATTACCCAGTCGTAAAGCATGGCAGCCTTTTCGTAGGGTTTATTGATGTGGCCAAAATTTTTATCCACAAAATTTTTGAGCACAGAGAAATTTGTCACAATCATATCGGTTGGACCAAAAACCTCACCTCGTTTTGCCTGCTGCGTATAAACATCTTTTAAATCGCTATTAAATGCATGGTAGTTCCAGTGAGTGCCATTGATAACTTCCTGGTTAGGGTCAGTATTTTCAACAGCCACAATCCATCCACTTTCGAGATGAGCCCTAAATATTCGTAACCCAGCTCTTCCTGCTGAAAAAGTTGTGTCACTAATATCAATCTTCATCTCGTTGTTGAAGTACACCCGAATACGAGACCCATTGGCTTTTACTCTCAGGTAGCCGCTATAGGCCTCTTTGGGTATAGTAGCCTCGGCCAAAACAGTTTCAGTACCATCAACAATTTTCGACAGAAAAATTGCATCGGTAGCGGGTGTAATCCCTGCAAAGTAGCCACTAATTTTTCCGTTGGGCTGGTTTGCTCTAAAAGCAATACCACCCTTACTAAACTGATGAGACTGCAACACCGATAATACAGATTCGATAATAAGATTACTACATTCGAAATCGGTTTTAAGCAGAAATGAGTTCTGTCCATCATCGGAATTGGTTAAAAGGTTCTCTTCGATAGACCATGGTGCACCAATACGATCCCATGAAGCCAAACTACCAAGGTTAAAACTATCATGAAAACCTTTTGGGTTAGTTGCCCAAAGGCTAATGCCAAAAAGATTCATGGCAGCTATAACTAAAAATACTTTTCTCATAATTGCTGATTTTTAACACGCTATGCTTACTCGCGCAACAACACTAAAAAAAACGGCTAACACTACTATGGTTACAAATTAAAACAAATTTTGAAAATTTTCAAGCAATACAATTAAGGGAAACGCTAACCTTACAAGCAATATTCAAACATCGCAATCTAATAATAATCATAAGTTAATTGTTTATAAATATATTTACACCGCAGTGCTATAAACAGCTGCTGTAAGACCAAATAATTATATATGATTATCCGCTTTTGTTCCAACAACAAGTTTGCAATATAAATTTTCACATCATTGCGAGTCTCGTCTTCTTTTTTGACGAGACGAAGCAATCTGTTGATATGCAAACATATGTAAGTGGAGAAAAGATTAACTTCGTTGAGCTCGCATAGGACGCTCGGTTGCATCAACCCTCAAAGGACAAGGCTTTCGCAATGACGTTAGGTTGGTTTCGTTTCGTTTCGGATAATCATTTAATTATATTCAATCATATTTTTCAATCATCAACTACTAAAAATAAAGATGATTATTAGACCAATAAAAGCAACCGACCACCAATTACTCGAAAAATTCTTGTACCTGGCAGTTCACCAGCAAGATCCGGAAAATCCCATACCGCCAAGCGTAGTGAACATTCCAGAAGTTAGAAACTACATTGCCAATTTTGGCAAACAAAAGCATGATTACGGCTTGGTAGCAGTAAAAAACGACAACGTGGTGGGTATGGCTTGGGCTAGAGTGCTATCGGGCAAAATAAAGGGATATGGTTACATTGACGACCAAACACCCGAGCTGGCCATTTCGGTTGAAAAAAACCTTCGAGGACAAGGAATTGGCGTAGCGCTTATGAATGCAATAATTGAGCTGCTAAGGAGCAACGGCTACCAGCAGTGCTCACTATCGGTTGAAAAAACCAACAGGGCAACAAACCTATACAAGCGGTTAGGGTTTAGTCCAGTGAAAGAAACTTGCCATGATTATATTATGGTGAAGAGAATTGCCTAGGAATTGTGATTCTACTATAAACAACTCAACTTTCGCATACAATTTAT
>DDWD01000018.1 GCA_002345825.1 Bacteroidales bacterium UBA2295 | reverse complement strand
AAAACCGCCAATAGTAAGTTACCTCAATATAAAGTAATAAAACAAAAGACAAAAAAAATTCTTGCAAATCTTTTATACTTTTACCTCAACTTAATAACACATCACCGGTTTACAAAACTGAACCTAACAATCCACTTAGCAACATGGGCAATCCGATTCTACTAGCAAAAAATCTCACAAAAAGTTTCAACGAGAAAGAAGTACTTAAGGGTATAGATTTAGAAATTGATAAAGGACAAATAATTGGGTATATTGGCCCTAATGGCGCGGGAAAATCAACCACAATAAAAATATTCTGCGGCCTGCTCACCAATTTTCAGGGCGATGTATCGGTATTGGGATTCGATATCAGAAAAAACCCACTTGATGTTAAGCAAAAAATTGGTTACATACCCGAAAATGCATCGCTTTACGATATGCTTACGCCAATGGAGTTCATTGATTTTATTGGCGATATGAGGGGGCTCCCTAAGGAAGAAACAAGAGAAAAAGCGGAATCGATATACAAACTTTTTGAGATCTATGGAAATATGCACGACCGGATTGCAACCTTCTCCAAAGGAATGCGACAGAAGGTGCTAATTTGCTCTGCATTACTACATAACCCCCAGCTAATTTTTATGGATGAGCCCCTTACGGGCCTCGATGCCAACTCGGTTATCATGATTAAAGAGATGCTTGTTCACCTAGCCCGCGAGGGCAAAACCATATTCTACAGTTCTCACATTATGGATGTGGTGGAAAGAATATCGAACCGTATTGTACTGCTGGACCAAGGGAAGGTTGTTGCCGATGGATCGTTCGATGAGCTGAAAAGCCTATCGAACGACTTATCGTTAGAGAACCTATTTACCAGGCTTACCGGAAACTCAAACTACTCCGAAAAAGCGGAAGAACTATTTAGCATGCTAAACAAGTAAACCATGATTAAGCTTTTACTTTCTCTCTTTGTGCCTTTCAAATCTATAATCAAAAGGATGGGGGCCAGCTACATCCAGTTCATTAAAATACTTGAGCTAAAGTTGACTTTAGATAACCGTAGGCCTAGTAATTTTAACGGTAACAGAGCTAAAGAGAATAGCAGTTCGCTGTTCTGGCAGTTTCTCATGATGTTTATCTTTGGGCTAATAATTTTAATGATAACCACAAAGCTGCACGACTCGTTTACCCTGTTCTTTCTGGGACACTCCATACTCACGCTAACAATATCAATGCTAATAATATCGGAATTTAGCACCATACTTCTCGACACATCCGACAACACCATACTCCAACCACTACCTATAAACAGCACAACGCTAAGCCTTGCCCGCAACGCCCATATTTTTATACACCTAATGTTTTCTGCGTTAAGCTTAATGTTACCCGTAACTATTCAAATTGCCATTCAATATGGCGTTGGGTCGATGGCTGCGTTTGTTTTTGCGTTGATTTTAAATGTGATATTCACCCTATTCCTATCGAACTTATTGTATCTAGGTATTATGAGATTTGCCAAGGGCGATAAGCTGAAGAATTTGTTGATGTACTTTCAGGTAATTATGGCCATTCTGTTTATGGCAATTTATCAGCTTAGCCTTAACCTTTTCGAGAGGATAGATTTTTCCAACATTTCTATTGCCACAGACTGGTACACCTACATCATCCCCTCAACTTACTTCGCAGGCTTTACCGAGATGTTTTCGAGCCTAAACTTTAGTACTAACCTTATTGTTCTTTCACTAATTGCGCTTGCCCTGCCTCCGCTTGGGCTTTTTATTACAGGCAAATACCTCACCCCAATATTCAACAAAAAACTCTCAGAGCTAGAGCAGAGCGACAAATTAAGTTCACAAACACAACCCCGCACGCTAGCCAACTTTTTATCAAAATTGCTTTCGTTTAACCAGCAAGAACGATCGTCGTTTGTTATGATTTGGAAACTTACTGGCCGCGAGCGATCTTTTCTGCAAACGCTACTTCCTACATTTGGGTACATCCTATTTTTTATGGTATTTCCGTTCTTTAAAGATTTCGAAGGGTTCGCGTCGCTTGCAGAAACAAACAAGTACTTTGTTATGCTATACGCATTTTGCTTTCTTTCGGCATCAATCCCCGCGTCCATGAGCATTGGCAATAACAAGGAAATAGGCTGGCTGATCAGGAGTTTGCCCATTGAATCGCCACATCGGTTTTTTATCGGTGCAATGAAATCGGTTTTTGTGCGTTTCCTTACTCCCTTCTACATTGCTATAAGCATTAGTATTATTGCAATTTGGGGCACAAAAGCACTAGTTGATATTGCCGTAGCCTTCTTGGTGATGTACCTTACAATAGGTGCTGCTTTTTTAGTAAGCCCAAAAAAGCACCCCTTTAGTAGCGATAAAAAATCGAGCAACACTGGTTCAACCCTTGGGGTCTTTTTTCTGGTGATGATGTCGACAATTGTTTTAGGATATATTCATTACTACGGGGCGCAAGTGAATAGATTCTTCCCAATGATACTAATCCTGATTTATGGGTTAGCTATATACATAGTTCAAACTGTAATTTTTAAGAAATTTTTCACGTGGAAGGCTTTAGACCTAGCCAACTCTCACTAAGCATTCGGTACATATAGCAACAATATTCACCAGAAAAAGTGTAGTTTTGAAAGCATCTTAAAAAACACAGATTTTTAACCAATGCTAATTCTTCGCATATTACTAATACCAATCGCATTGCTATATGGAGCAGCCATATATGTAAGAAATTTTCTTTTTGATATTGGCATAAAAAAATCCACCTCATTTAGCAGGGCAGTAATATGCATTGGCAACCTAACGGTTGGTGGTACAGGCAAAACACCCCACACCGAGCATCTTATAAATCTTTTAAAAGATGATTTTAACGTGGCAACGCTTAGCCGCGGATACAAGCGCAAAACCAAAGGATTTATTCTGGCCAGCAGCAGTAGCACCGCTTCGGATATTGGCGACGAGCCAATGCAAATGCTAACCAAATTCCCCGGAATTAGCGTGGCAGTTGATGAGCAAAGGGTACGAGGTGTTGAAACGCTGCTACAGCAAAAACCAAACACCAACGTAATACTGCTCGACGATGCATTCCAGCACCGTTACGTTAAGCCCGGGTTTTCTATCCTGCTAACCGATTTCAACAATTTAATTTACAAAGATTTTTTTCTGCCAACCGGCACCCTGCGCGATAGCTTTGCTCAGCGAAAACGTGCAAGCCTTGTGCTAGTTACCAAGTGCCCGGCCAGTTTACACAGTAACGAGCAGCAAAAAATCATAAAAAAATTAAAGCTAAAACCTAACCAGCAAGTTTTTTTCACAACCTATAGATACGGCAGCTTAAAACCAATTTTTGAGAGTGGAACAAAGCCAGGCAAACCAATAACCGTAACAGCGCTTGCCGGAATAGCCAACCCCAAGCCCTTTTTTAGGCACCTAAAGGCTAACTATAGCATTATCAATACAATTCAACTACCCGATCATTATCGTTTTACCGAAAAGAAAATTAGAGCTATCTTTGAAAGTTTTTCGTCTTTACGAAAAGATACAACGCACATTGTAATAACAACCGAAAAGGATGCTGCCCGCATTAAGGAATTTATTAATTTACCCGATGCGATAAAAAGTGCTTTTTTCTATATCCCCATCGAGGTTGAGTTTTTAGATGACAAAGAGAATGAATATAACAGTAAAATTTTAAAATATGTTGGAAAGAGTAAAAGAAACAACAGCTTACATTAAGAGTAAGGTAACCATTGAACCCGAGGTGGGAATTATACTAGGCACTGGCCTTGGCGGACTAACAAAGGACATTGACAACCAAGAAATTCTAGAGTATGGCGATATACCAAACTTCCCCATCTCAACAGTTGAGGGACATCAAGGACGGTTAATTTTTGGTACGCTGGGGGGTAAAAAGGTTGTAGCCATGCAGGGGCGTTTCCACTTTTACGAGGGGTACGATATGAAGGAGGTAACATTCCCCGTTAGGGTGATGAAACACTTAGGTGTAAAAAACCTGTTTGTTTCCAATGCCAGCGGTGGGGTAAATCCCGATTTTGAAATAGGCGACCTGATGATTATAAACGACCATATCAACCTGCTACCCAACCCGCTTATTGGTCCCAACATCAAGGAATTTGGCCCCCGCTTCCCCGACATGAGTCAAACATACGACCACAAGCTAATTGCCTTAGCGCAAGATATTGCCAAGAAAAACGATATTAAAACACAAACTGGTTGCTACGTGGGCACCACTGGGCCAACTTTCGAAACACCAAAAGAGTACCAGTATTTCCGAATAATTGGTGGCGACACAGTAGGTATGTCAACCGTTCCCGAGGTTATTGTGGCTCGCCACATGGGGCTACCCGTTTTTGCCATTTCCATAATTACCGACCTAGGCGTACCGGGCAAAATTGTTGAGGTTACCCATGAGGAGGTTCAACGCATAGGCATGCAGGCTGAGAAGAAGATGACGCTTATAATGGAAGAGATGCTACAAAAGCTATAGGCAGTATACATAGAAATCTCCATTACACTTTATGTAAAACAGATGAGCCAAGCAGATTGCTTGGCTCATCTGTTATATTAAAATTTGATTTATCTAAAACGAGTACCAACCACTACAGTTTTCTTGTAACGCTTGATGTTGCCCTTTAAATCGAAAGCCTCTACAAATACGATGTAGGCTCCAACTGTAGCACGTTCGCCACCATCGGTTGTGCCATCCCACTTAATACTGCCCGATGTACCAAGCGTAGTATTGGCAGCCAATCGCTTAACCCTTCGCCCACGCGAGTCGAATACCATAATGTTGGCAATGTAACCGCCCTCGGGCAGCTCATAATTAATCATCACATAATCCTGGTAACCATCGCCATCGGGCGAAAATACCTTGCTTGAGAGAGAAAACTCATCCTTTGCTTCGGTGGGCTCAGTGAACTGCGAATTTTTGCCTGTAGGCGTTGCAAAGCCTGCTGTTTGGGCTGCTGACTGCCAGCTCGACGACAGATTGGTTGGCATATTGGGATGTATTCGCT
>DDWD01000048.1 GCA_002345825.1 Bacteroidales bacterium UBA2295 | reverse complement strand
CTCCACCATTTTTGGTGTGATACAGATTGCCCAAATCGGCAATGTAAAGGTAGTTTGGATTAGATTCGGCTATTGCCATCGATCTGATTTTAGCAGTGACATTCAGACTCGAAATTTTTTCCCAGTTATTGCCCCTGTCGTTAGTTTTCCAAACATCGGCGTAGCCAACGTAGAGAGTTTTGTTGTCAAGAGGGTCGATAAGGTATGGGGTAACCCATGCACCCTTGGCGCCGCCAGGTATATTTGCTGTTATATCAACAGCACGAGTAGCCCATCTATTAAGGGTTCTGTCAATTTGTCCGTTTACATAGGTAGCATATTGTACTTTAACATCTTTGTAATCGATAATACACTCCATACCATCACCACCTTTCACATCCCACCAGTTGCCAGCTGAAGTAAGTTTGCTGCCATTGTCCTGTAGGCCAGTTATCACCTCATCTTTAACGGTTTGCGAAACTCCCAGTTTGTACATTTGGCTAATAACCATGCCGTTGGTTAGGTCTGTCCAGGTTTCTCCGCCGTCTGTTGTTTTGTAAATTCCACCATCGTTGGCTTCAAAAAAAGTATTTTCGTCCATATACTCCATGTAGTGCTTGTCGGCGTGAACAGCAGGAATGCCATTGGCTCCGTACCAATGGTTTACCATGAACCAAGTATCACCGCCATCAGTGGATTTGTATGTATTTATACCGCCTACATAAACGATGTTCTCATCGGTTGGCGAAACCGAAAGGGTAAGGTCGTACCACCCCTGTCCCCCTGATGATGTGTCATTCTGGTACCAGTTTAAAAGGTTGTAGTCAGAGGAATTATCGCCGTAAACTTGGCTAAAAGTGTCACCACCGTCGGTCGATTTGTAAATCCCCTCCATTCCTCCATCGCTATCGCAAGCAAGGGCGTACACCACATCACCGTTTGCTGGTGTTACATCTAGTTCAACCCGGTATGATGATGGAATGCTGTGTACCTCGGCCCATGTCTCGCCTGAGTCAATCGATTTTAATATTTTTTTGCTTGAAGCATTTGCGGCAAAAAGAACCTCTCCGTTTGAGTTGGATTGCAGTTCCATATCAAATATAGCACCAGAGGAAACAAGATCCCATGTTGCCCAGGCATCGGTGGTTTTTACAAGACCACCATTTGTGGATGCCCAAAATGTGTTGGGATCGCTAGGGTGAATTAGCATACGAGTTATTCGGAACCCTTTAGAAACGTCGAGGCTAAATCCGGTTTCTTCCCAGGTTTGTCCATCGTCGGTAGTTTTTAGCACACCAATGGAGTAGTTGTCGCCTGCATCGCGGTCGCCCGTGGCAATGTATATGGTTTTGCTCGTTTCGTAGTCGTGGGCCAAAACAATTTCGCTAACGCCAATAACAGGTAAGTTGTCGGTAAGTATTTCCCAGCTTTGTCCACCATCAATGGTTTTCCATAATCCGCCTGATGGAACTCCAACCCAGAAAATATCGGAATTGGTTGGGTGAAAGGTAACGCAGTTAATGCGACCAACACCTGCGTATCCGCCTTCGGAACTACTTGGCCCCATACTTTGCCAGTTGGACAGATCTTCGCCTTTGGCATTTTTCGATTTCAAGAAATCTTGCTGAATATTGTAGATGTTAACAGAAGGAAAGCTTCCTGTTTTGCGGTCGACCCTGGTTTCCCAAAACCATTCCCAGCGTTTAAACTGTTTCCAACCACCAGCTTTATATTTCACTCCATCTATAAAGTAGTAACCATTTTTTACATCGTACTTGCTCCAGTGGTCGTTAAATGCTTTCTGCATATCCCAAAGGCTTGCATTGCTTTTTGATGTTCTGGGCGACTGAAATTCCTCAACCCAATTCTGCGCATTCGTGTTGAAAATAGTTGCGCATATGATGATAAGTGTTGTGTAAATTTTGTTCATAGGAATATGTTATTTTATGGTAAATTCTTTGTAAAAGGTGTTTGTCTCTCGCTCAGTTATTCCGTATAATATCATAATGCGATAAACACCCGGAGTAACAGATGCAGTTATGGTTTCGGGTACAGGCTTGTTTATTTTTTCGCCGCACCAACTTTCTTCCAAGTTCCATCTTTTTACCAGATTTTTACCTGCTTTAAGGTCAATGTATTCAGCAGGTTTTGCGCACGGCGCACCGCAGGGGCAATGCAAAATGCGCTGGGGGACCCAATTGTCGCCATCTTGTTTTTCAATTTCTAGCTTATAGTGTCTAAATATCTTAATAAGGCTGTCGGATTGGTTCGTAATTATGAACTCAGCGGAGCTGTTGGTATCAATGTTAACCTCCACGTTAATTGGATCAGAATTCTGCGGAATTGATTTGTTTACAGCCTGTCGTGGGCTACAACTCCAAAGCAAGGCAAGAGTAAGCAGTAGGGCAATTTTGGTGTGCATAATAGTTTGGTTTGTTAGTTTGCTAAAAGTAGAACTATTTTTTTTTGGCATCAATGATCTGTATCATTATTTGCATTTACTTGATAGCGAGAAGATGTTTATTCGCAGCAAATTGCCCGTTTTCTTTAGTGTTTTTAGGCGTGTCGTATTCGGATTTTTTTTTCAAATCTTTTTTTTAAAAAAACTGATACTGTAACATATGATACATTTTCCTTTTCGCTCATAACGTATGTTTGTGATGTGAAATCGAAGTAAGATTTCTAAAAAAAAGCGAAAACAAAAAATACTACAAATATGAAAAGGGATATCATTACAATCGATCGTGACTTGTGCAATGGATGCGGACAATGCGTTACCGGATGCCATGAGGGCGCCCTGCAAATGATTGATGGCAAGGCCGCACTAATAAGCGAACTTATGTGCGATGGACTAGGCGCCTGTATTGGCGATTGTCCTGTAGGTGCAATTACCGTTGAGCATCGCGAAGCTGAGGCGTACGATGAGGTGCTAACCATTAGCAAGATGGTTGGCAATGGCAAGAATACCGTAATTGCCCACCTAAAGCATCTGAAAGATTATAATGAGAAGGAGTATCTACGACAGGGTGTAGAGTGGTTGCTGGCCAATCAGGATAAGTGTGATTTTAAGGTGGAGGAAGTGCTGCACGCTGTGCATGATCATCAAAAAGCCGATGCCTGTGGTTGTGGCGATAACACACCTCAGCCAAAGCCCCAGGTTCATCATCATCATGCTGGCGGCGGATGCCCCGGTTCGGCAGCTCGTGCCTTTGGAGGTGGTGCTGCATCAGCAACAACCAATGGCAATGCAATGGTCTCGGGACAATCGGAGCTAACGCACTGGCCTGTGCAGCTGCACCTAGTCAACCCCAATTCGGGACACTTCAAGGGATCGAACCTGCTGCTTGCAGCCGACTGCGTGGCGTTCTCAATGGGTAACTTCCATAGCGATTACCTAAAGGGTAAAACCCTAGCCATAGCTTGTCCTAAGCTCGACTCCAACAAGGAGGTTTACGTTGAGAAGATTACGGCTCTTATTGAGAGCGCTCAGGTAGATACCATTACGGTGATGAAGATGGAAGTTCCTTGCTGTGGAGGCCTACTGCAACTAGCCAAAATGGCAATGGATAGAGCCCAACGCAAGGTGCCCATCAAGCTAATCACTATAGGTATTCAGGGCGAAGTACTGGATAGTAGCTGGGTTTAGGGAAGTTGGAAGACAGAAGTTGGAAGACGGAAGAAAAGATTTACACTTGGCTTCACTTCGGTCTTCGGTCTTCTAACTTTCAATCACTCAATCACTCAATCATTCATTCATTCATTTTTACACGCTAACTAAAAAAACTTACAACTATGAGCATGTTCTGTTTTCAGTGCCAAGAGGCAGCAAAAGGTACAGGTTGCACCAT
>DDWD01000044.1 GCA_002345825.1 Bacteroidales bacterium UBA2295 | reverse complement strand
AAGATCAATATTATAACGAACTAAATGTCAGAAAAACTTGATATATCGCTGCTACAGGAACAGGTGGCTAAACTCGAAGCGGAAAATCGTTACTTAAAGGAACGTATTGGCGAAAAACCCGATCAGATGCACCATGTCAATGAAAAGTTCGAGGCGATTCAGGAACAATTCATACGCTTAGTGAATCTATTGCCTCAAACCATATGGGAAACCGATGATAAGGGTATTTTTACCTACATTAACAAGTACGCCGAGGTAGAATTTGGTTATACATACAACGATGTGGTTGGCAAGATGTCAATCATTGATACGGTGATCCCTAACGAAAGGCATTTGGTGGCACCAAGCCAAAACGAAAATGGCGTGGGAAAGGAGTTTACAATGCTCCGTAAGGACGGAACCACATTTAGCGCCTTAGTGCATTACACCCCAATCATTAAAAACAACAGTTACGCCGGGCTGCAGGGAATAATCACTAATATTAGCGAGCAAAAACAAATTCAGAATAAACTTAAAGAAAACGAAGAGAAGTATAGGTTACTGATAGAAAACCAAAACGATTTGGTAGTTAAAGTTAATCCCAAAGGTGAGTTTTTATACGTGAGTCCGAGCTACTGTAACTATTTCGAAAAGTCCGAACAAGAGCTGCTGGGCAACTCGTTCTTTCCCTTGGTGCACGATGACGATAAAAAATCAACCGAAGAAGCGATGAAGGGGCTTTACACTACACCCTACCACTGCTACTTAGAGCAAAGAGTTTTTACGCGTGGTGAATGGCGCTGGCTAGCATGGCTCGATACATCAATTCTCGACCCTCAGGGAAATATTACAGAGATCATAGGGGTGGGTCGCGATATTACCGATCAAAAAAGAGCAGAGATAAAGCTTAGCGAAAGCAATGAGCGCAACAAAGCCTTGCTCTCGGCCATCCCCGATGTAATGTTTGTTTTTAATAAGCAGGGCGATATTTTGGATTGTCACTCGCCCAAAGAAGAGTTGCTACTGGTACCACAGGAAGAGTTTACTGGGAAAAACTTAAGCGAGGTAGCCCCGCCCTATCTTGTTAGAATAAACGAACAAAAAATTGATGCACTATTCAAAACAGGAAAGGCCCAATACTACTCCTATCCGCTTGAAATAAACGGTGAAACCAAGCATTTTGAGGGGCGCATGGTAAAACTAGGCAAGGGTAAAGCCTTAAGCATTGTGAGGGACATAACCGAACAAAGAAATATGGAAGAAGCCCTGCGCCAAAGCGAAGAGAATTACCACACCATTTTTCAATTGGCCAACGACTCAATAATCATTCATGAACCGCATACCGGAAAGATTATCGACGCCAATAAAATTGCCATAGAATCATACGGATTAAAAACTCTTGAGGAGCTGAAGGAACATGGCTACTCATCAGAGCCTCCATACTCCCTGTTCGATGCCATGCGATGGATGACAAAAGCAATTACTGAGGGGCCACAAATTTTTGAATGGAAAAGCGTCCGATGCGATGGCTCAATATTTTGGGAAGAGGTTCACCTATCCATTGCTAAGATTTTGGGGAAAGAAAGAATAATCTCAATTAGCCGAGATGTTACCGTAAGAAAAAGCATTGAAGATAAGTTACAGCGTATAAACAGGGAACTAAAAGAGCGAAACGAGGAGTATGCTGCGCTTAACGAGGAGTACATCACCCAGAATGAGGAGTTGAAGAATGCAAAGGAGAAAGCAGAGGCTGCCGATAAGCTTAAGAGTGCTTTCCTTGCCAATATGAGCCATGAAATCCGTACCCCCATCAACGGGGTCATCGGCATGGCCGAANNCCAATATGAGCCATGAAATCCGCACTCCCATGAATGCCATCATGGGTTTTTCCGGACTGCTAGTTAAGGGAAAAATCCCCGAGGAGAAACAAAAACAGTTTGCCGAGATAATCAAACGTCGTTCGGGCGATCTGCTAAAAATTATTGATGATATCTTGGATATTTCGAAAATTGAAGCCAACCAAATTGTGCTCCAAAAAACAAAAGGCAGCATAAAAGATTTGCTTAACGAGGTGTTTGAGTACTCATTAACCAAGGCCGAGATGGACTCCAAATCGAACATAAAGCTCAGCCTTGTTCAGCAATTGCAGGATGTAAACCAAATAATCACAGATTTTGGTAGAGTAAAGCAAATTCTTTTCAACCTTGTTGAGAATGCTCTAAAGTTTACCCACGAAGGGAGTGTGGAGATTGGGTGCAGTGTGCAGAACAAAAATTTTATTGTATTTCACGTAAAAGACTCCGGCCCCGGAATACCTAAAGAAAATCAGAGCAAAATATTTGAACGTTTCCAGCAAGCGCATGATATCAGCAAACAAGATTTTGGGGGAACAGGGCTAGGCCTTGCAATTTCCAAAGGTTTTGTCGATCTGTTGGGTGGTGAAATATGGGTCGAATCGGAGGAAGGAGTGGGCTCAGAGTTTTTCTTTACAATTCCTATTGTCAGCGATAATGGCACAACTAACCCCGAGAAGGATTTAAACGATTTGAGGGAAAAAAACATTACCGGTAACATCCTTATTGTAGAAGATGACGAGATGAACTCAATGTTTCTCAAAGAGGCATTGCAAGAAATCCCCTTCAATATAAAAGTTGCTAACAACGCATCGCAAGCTCTTGACGTGGCAAAAAACGACAAACGGATTGATATTGTGCTTCTCGACATAGGGTTGCCCGATAAGGATGGTCTTACCCTAATTGAACCAATCAAAGCATTAATCCCTGGTGTAAGGGTAATCATTCAGTCGGCCTTTGCAACCAACGACGATATTGAAAAGGGAAAAAGGGCCAATTGCGATGGCTACATAACCAAACCTATTGACCCCGACACATTGCTGAATGAGATAGCAAGGGTACTTTCGATATAAAAAAAGAGCCGGAGTCTCCCCCGGCTCACCCCTAAACTTAAACCAAACAAAAGGGGGAATATCATGCTAACGACAAAGGCTATTTTGCGTTAGCAAATATCGCTTCTACCTCTTTCCAATTTACAACCTTCCAAAAGTTTTCAATATACTCTGGTCGCTTGTTCTGATACTTTAAGTAATATGCGTGCTCCCACACATCGAGGCCAAGAATTGGTGTACCTTTCACTTCGGCAATGTCCATCAACGGATTATCCTGATTGGGAGTTGAGGTAATTACAAGGTCATTGCCTTTTTTAACAAGCCAAGCCCACCCCGAACCAAACCGCGTGGCGGCTGCATTGCTAAACTGTTCCTTAAAACTCTCGAACGAACCAAAATGCTTATCAATTGATTTTGCCAACTCACCCGAGGGCACCCCTCCGCTATTCGGTGCCATTACGCTCCAGAAAAGGTTATGGTTGAAGTACCCACCTCCGTTGTTGCGAACTGCAACCGAATGCTTAGATACATCCTTCAGGATTTCTTCTATAGATTTCGAATCCAAGTCGGTCCCTTCAATTGCCTTATTCAACTTATCGGTATAACCACCGTGATGTTTTGTATGGTGAATCTCCATGGTTTGAGCATCAATATATGGCTCAAGCGCATCGTATTTGTATGGTAAATTTTGTAATTTAAATGACATAGGACTTGATTTTTAATTTGTTAAAAACTCTATTTAGATTACTTCTAAATAATAAACATCAAGTCGCAGGAATTGTTCAAAAAGGATTATGGAAAGGGGGATAGGAAGTAAAGAGGGATTGATGTGTAGATGCTTAGCCGGATTTCGGTGTACTGCCATTGAGGGTTTTAACAATCTCCTTCTTTTTGCTAAAGATTTCAATTCCCAAAAAAAAGTAGTGCACGTCCCAAAACTCAACATACCACTTCTCATCCAACGAATGTATCGTTTCTATAAGCTTTTGCACCTTTCCAAAAAAAGGCTTATTATGTGTTTCTACCAGTTCCAATATATGACTCAATTTATGTGTATTTAAAGATAATAAAAACTTAAGTAAATAAACCAATCTACCCTTTAAAACGTAAATAAACTAATTTTGTTTAGCCACTGGCTTATAGTAAAGTGCTATTAGTCAAAATGTAGAGGAAACACTAAGCTACACAAAAATTGAAAAGATATTTGAATTCCCCGCCATAAATGCCCTTTTTAAGGTCTCAGCAATAGTAGTTCTTACATTCACATTCATTATAAGCACAAAATTTATCTCAACAGCTCAAATTACTAGAGCATACTGTTATGCAAACAGGTGTGAGTTTAAAGTATTTGTAAATCCAATCAATTCAGCAATCTTCTTAAACTTATTCCGAGATGTAAATATGTTATTGCGGATAATCAAATATTTCTAACCCTATGGAAAGTATAGTCTCCTCTATATCGACGAATAAGCATTACCTTCTTGTGTGACTTCTGAGAAATTGCAGAAGAAACGTATATTAGCTTTAGTATGCTCACCAGTTGTACAAATGCTATCACAGAGACAAAACCGGAATGAAATTGTCTTTTTTTGATCTGGTTAACAATCCTACTCCCTCACCCCCCTCTGCTAATTATTAACATCTATTTACATAGTGAGTATGCAATACTTAACCAATCGTAACGGCATCAACCTGGTGATCGTTACTAAAGGATCTTGATTGATTAAGGAGTGGAAAGTGGTTTTTATGTAGATACAATTCGAATCATTACATAAAATTACTGAGCGCTTGAGTCAAGCTTTTGCTTACGCAACCTCAGGAATAAATCTACTGCATCGTACTTGAATGTAAGCGCCACGCCTATTGTTCGGTTTGAGTTGCGCTGGTCGGTAACATTGTCAACGTCAATCACACCAAGGTCATACCTTACATCGAGGCAAAGCAAACCGTACTCGGTATCGTATGCTGCACCCGCACCAAGGGAAAGTCCCCAGTCGATAACTGAATAATGTTGGGTAATGGGTTCGTTAAAATCATTGAAAACAAGGCGAGCGTTTGTCCGCAAATTGTTGTAAGTTCCACCCATTGCATAAATACGCGACAGCCCTAATGCGTTGAACGACAGCTTGGCCAAAAGGGGAATACTTAGGTAATTTACGCGGGTCGAATTAAACTCGGTGGCAACTCCTTTTGATATGAAGGTGAGCTCAGTTTCAAACGAAAGCATCTGCGTTAACCCAATTTCGCCTACGGCACCAACCTGAAACCCTGTTCGTGATTTTGTGGTAGTTCCAACGGCATCCATATTGGTAATTGTAGAAAAAGTGGTACCCACCTTTGGTCCTATGTAAGCAAAACCAATCTCATGCCCTTTTATGGTGAAAAGCTGCGCGTGAGAAACGCTGAAACTTGCTATAAGCAATAATAGAATAGTATACTTTTTCATATGGCGTAATAAGAATTTTTGAAATCTTGGTTTACTCCTGCAAATATATTTAAATATCATCTCCAATCGAAGTTGTTAATCGTCAAATATCGCTCGTTTATCAAAAGATATGGATTTGTATTAGTATAAAAAGCTGAATTCAAACCAGCTCAATTGAATTGAAATAGCACAGGATTTACTATTTTTAAGGGCTGTAACATAAAAAATTTAACTATGGTTGAAATTAACGGAATACTCGACTTTATTAAACTTGTTGTGGTTTCAACAGCTAGTCAGCTAATTTGGCTTTTGGGACTACTTTTCATTTTTGGATTGATACTATACATCTTCGCTAGGTTCACGAGGATAACGTATGTGAAATCGGTTGGGCAAAAACTCGATATTATATTTACCGGATGGATTGGCACTCCAGTTCATGAGCTGGGCCACGCCATTTTTTGCATCATTTTTAGGCATCGAATTGTTGAGATGAGATTATACCAACCAAATGCTGAGGATGGTACACTCGGGTATGTTAACCATGCATACAATCCGCGAAGCACCTACCAAAAGATTGGTAACTTTTTTATTGGTGTGGGCCCCATAATATTTGGAGCACTGGTTCTATATGCGGCTTTTTACTATCTAGTTCCTAATATGAGCAGCATTTTTTCCAATATCGAAGCCCAAAGCCAGGTTCTGGTAGAGAGCGTTAGGGGACAGTATAGCGGCGTTATGGCCTCGCTGTGGGGTACAACCAAAAGTGTACTATCGAACCTTTTTAATGCGAACAATTTCTCCGACTATAAATTCTGGATATTTCTTTACCTGGCCATTTGCATCTCGTCGCATATGCAGCTTAGCCCTCCCGATATAAAAGGTGCAACCGGGGGATTAATATCACTTGTTCTGCTATTTTTCTTTTTCAACCTTATTGTACTAGGACTTGAAGCACTAGGCCTAAGCAGCCATTTTGGGAACTGGTGGAACTATATTAAGTTAGAAAACTACGCCTCGGGTATTAATAAATGGGTTGGAATGTTCGGCGCCCTTTTCGTATTTGCAACCATTATTTCGGGGATTAACTTTGTTGCCACTTACATTATTCTAACCATTTACAACCTCATAAGGCGAAGAGGTCTGATAAATCCGGCATTTTAAAAATTCGCTTTTATTGCTGTCGATAAATCCAAGTATTGCTCCATCGGACTTGCCTGCTGGCAAGCCATAGCCGTCAGGCTACGGATGTTTATGTCTTGAAATTAAGGATTATACGATTTTTTTTTTAATAGAAGAGCAATCTGAAGGCGATAAAAGTCAAGGTGGAATGGGCTAGAGAATGCTAGTATCCGGCCATGAGCGAGGTGCGGCGGGAAGGCAACCGAGCTTTTTTTGCGAGCTTGCCTGCTGGCAAGCCATAGCCGTCAAGCTAAGGATACAAAACAACCGAATATTAACAATTTTTGATTGGCTTTTGCAGAATGTTAATACTATAGCCCTCTTAGAGCCTGCCTGGCTGGCAGACAGGGGCATATAGCGATTGAAGAGATTAATACAAATGATTTTAGCGCTTCGTAGACCTGCCTGCAGCAGGCAGGTGCGCAATAAGGGAAACTGATATCTATTGCACCCCCACGGGGTGCTTTAGGCTTTGCAATCAATAGCCTATCGCTATTTACCCTCTACGAGGGTATAAATAAGGGAATTATCGGTTTTATATACATTAAAATTGTGCTTAACTTGACGGCTATGGCTGGCAAGCAGGCTCGGCAAAGCCAAAACTGCGGCAGCGGTGAAGGGAATGCTAAATAGTTAGCCCCATGTGCGAGGGCGCTTGCGTTTGATTTGGAACGCATTGGATGAAAGCAACAAGGATTATAATATTAAACCCTATTGCGCACTCTACGAGGCGCTAGTTCCATCAACATTTCTATCCAATCGCTATTTGCCACCTACGGTGGCATAAAAGGATTATCTACCAAAATTTAATCAGTTTCTCAAAAACTTAACCTAAATCTCAAGAACAGCATATTTAAACTCTCTGTTTGGCCATTAAACTCACCCGCAAACCTTTGCCCTAGTAAAGATAACTCAACATTCTGGCTAGCAGAATAGGCAAGGGTGGGCATAATAAAGTAGCCATCGCCCAATGAGGGGAAGTACATAGCAGCCAACGAGGCATTAAGCAGGGGGTGAATAGGATATGAAGCCTGGGCAAACCAGGTAAACTTGCTAAACGAAATGGTTTTTACCGACATGGGCACAAAGAACAAATCGGTAAATCCCGCCAGGCTTAGCTTACTAAAATACCCATTGTAAATTCCCTCCACGTTTATGGCTAACGAGTTGGGAAATAAATAGCTAATACCTACAGTAGTAAGCATTACCCCAAGGGTATCGGAAAAATTTTGCTGAGGATGAAAGTATGAAACCTCCCCAGTAAAACCAATATTTTGAATACTTCCAGTCCATCCTCCTCCAAGTACATAGTCGGTTGAGTCAAGCACTCCCGAAAGAACTTGGATATCGTAGCCCAAAGCATTAAACCGATACATTGCCGCTGCGGTGATCTGTTTATCCTTGTCGATTTTCACTGCCGCTTCGGCAGTTGAGGTGAACGTTGGGTAGTACTGCAAACGAATGGCATCGCTGCCGGGTCGCTCCTCGTAGTCGAAATCGAAAAACGAGTAGGCATTAAAAATATCGTTTGGATTCCAAACAAACGATTGCCCCCAGTTTATGCGTTGCCGCCCAACTGTAGCGGTGACACCCCCCACGTTGTACTCAAAAAATAACCTGTCGAATGAGGTATTTATTACCGCCGAACTATTAGAATACAGGTTGTTGGTTAAGAAGTTTAGATACCCATTATCGGCTGCAATCATATCAACATATCCCGGAACTGCTTTTACATAATCGCCATAAATAATGCGATTTCGCATTTGAGCAGTAAACGTTATATTATTGTTGATATACCAGCTAAAGTTTAGCCTATTGTGAATATTGTTCTCAATAATCCAAGGCGACTCCAGCTCGTTAAAGGTTACAAGATTTAAATATTTTACGTACCCATTTAACGCAATCTTCTCGTTGTTACCATTTTGAGCATTACCCCCAATGGCCAAATGGGCAAATAGTAATATGTATAAAAAACGTTTCATAGATAACAACCTACTTTTTTTCATCCGATACTACATGACCATCCTCAACGGTAATTACCCTATGGGCTTTTTTCACAACCCGCTGATCATGGGTTGAGAAGATAAATGTGATACCCTCCTCCTTATTCAGTTTCTCCATAATATCGAGAAGCGTTTCTGTGGATTTGGAATCGAGGTTGGCGGTTGGCTCATCGGCTAAAACAAATTTAGGTTTCGAGGCTAGGGCTCTTGCCACGGCAACACGCTGCTGTTGCCCTCCCGACATCTTTGATGGACGACTATTGGCCCTATCGCCCAAGCCAACCGCATTGAGCAACTCCATTGCCCGCTCATCGCGAAGGGTTCGTTTGGCACCCTGCAGCTCCATAATAAACTCCACATTCTCCTTGGCGGTGAGCACAGGAATTAAGTTGTAGGCCTGAAATACAAAGCCAATGTTACGCAACCTAAAATCGATTAGCTTTGATGGGCTAAGCGTTGCGATGTTGGTACCATCAACCACAATCTCACCCTCTGTGGCCGAGTCGAGACCGCCTATAAGGTTTAGCAATGTGGTTTTACCACTACCCGAAGGGCCAACTATGGCCGCAAATTCGCCCTTGGCAAATGATAGGTTTACACCATCAACGGCTTTTACCTTAACCTCTGAATCGTTGTAAATCTTTACCAGATTCTTTAATTCTAATACTTTCATTATTTAACATTTAAGTAGTTTTCTATGATGTTTTAATGCTTCACTTAATTTATTCGGATTTAATACAATAGGCTACATATCAATTCGTATAGCTTCTGCTGGTTTTAGTTTTATGGCTTTTCGAGCAGGGTAAATGGCCGAAAGAACACCCGTGATAATTACCAGTATGGTAACTGCAACAACTGAATCGAAGCCTATTTCGGGGTATATTACCGAGTCGTAACCAAATGAGTTTAGCCCCTGAGCCCAAAGGCTTAAATCGATTCCCGTTTTACCGGTTATTGTGGTTAGCACCACTGCCAACACAATACCAATAGTGCCACCAGTGAGAGAGAGGAATACCGTTTCGAGGACTATCATGGTAAAAACCCTTGCTCTGTTCATACCAACTGCCATTAGCATACCCAGCTCTTTTACCCTCTCGAGAATTACCATAAGCATAGTATTCACAATGCCAAAACCTAAGGCAAGTAGGATTATACCCACAAATATATACAGCATAAGGTTCATATTCTCGTTAAGCATTTCCATCTCGGGCACAAGTTGTGTCCAAGCAAGCACCTGAGTTTCGGGGTACATTGCCCTAATTTGCTCTGCAACCTGCTTCTCATTGCCATTCTCCTTTAAAAGAATTGCGATTTCATGCCCTGCGTTGCTATCGAGCTTAACTAATCGGCTAATATCCTGAGCCCTAACAAATGCCTTCATCTCATCGTACGATGTGTTCGATGTTCTATATATACCGGCTACTCGAAATGCCCCTCCGGTTAAGGTTCCATCCATTTCAGTTATGGTTATCACCAGCTTTGATCGTACCTTTACCTTGAGTTTTTCCGCCAACTTCTCGCCAATAACTATGGGGTTGGTCTTCACGCCATCAAAATATTCACCATCAATTATTTTTTGATGGATATTAGTAACCTGCATCTCCTGAAGTGGGTCAACCCCGACCAGCTGCACCCCAGCCCCGGTTTCGGCAGATGCAATCATGCAGGTAGCTATTACCCTATCGGTAACAGCCTTAACCGATTCGAGCATCGAGATCTCGCTAACCATCTCGCTGGTATTGGATACATAGTCATGTATCTCAAAGGTTTCCAAGTATTCAGGATGATGAATCTGAATGTGCGACATCTCGGTATTGATAACCGATGCCACCCGCTGGTTCACCCAGCCAAACATAAATGCAACGGTGTACACGCCAGCAAAAACACCCAAGGTTATTGCAGTAATTATTACCAAACTACGGGTTTTGCTGCGCCATACATTCCGCCACGAAACTGACCAAATCATATTAAATATTTTTGAGTTATGCTTTTAATGAGCGTGAAACAACCATATTCTTCACCTTTACTACAGGGTAAATAGAAATGACTAGAGTAATAGCAAAAACAGTTAGCACCTGCTGCCAGAAAACCTCGGGAGCCATCCCAAAAAACAGATAGGGCTCAAAACCATACTGCACATATGCCTCGGCCAGTTCTGCGGGTAGCTCAATGGGGTTTCCAACCAACAAAAGGATAATAGGAACGCTAATGGCAAAACCAGATAGTACACCCACAATGCCAATAAGAAGGGTCTCAAAGAAAAGGATTATAGCCAGCTTAAACTTTTGCATACCTACCGCCACCATCACGGCCATTTCGCGCTTACGCTCGGCCACCATCATAATTATGGTTCCAAAAATCCCAAAACCAATCACTATGTACAGAATCCCTATCATAATAACTCCGCCAGCCTTATCGCTTTCAATAAATTGAACAATTTCCGGATTCAGCTCGTCCCAGCTATAAACCGAAAGCGATTCACCTGTTAACTCACTAATATCTTTTTTAACCGAGCGCACATCGGTATAGTCATGCACCATTACCATAAGGGAAGTGGTCATCCCATCAGCAGAAAACAGGTTTTGAGCCAAGGAAATATCCATAAATACTCCAATATTATTCATTTGGGGAGTATTAAACGTTAGGATTCCCTTAATGGGGTATTTGCCTGCTGCTGTTACCCCCCTATAGCCTTGGCTAATTAGGATAATGGTATCGTTTACTGCCAAATCGAGGTGTTTTGCAATATTGAATGTAACCAACACGCCATTATCACCAGTATTAAGGAACTCGCCATCGCTTACCCAGTTTTGCAGGTTTGACGTTTGGCTATCCTTAGCTGGCTCAAAACCTACCACTGCACCTCCACGCGTATTTGGCCCCGACGAGATTAATGCAAACGATTCGAGCCGCTTTGCCACCGTGGTAACTCTAGGCTGCGATTCGAGCTGTGCCATTAGCTCGTTGGTTGGCATAAAGGTGTTGTTTATGGATTTGTTCTCGAAGTAATCTGGATTTTGCACCTGAATGTATCCAGAGGAGAGTTTCACCATCATATCAATCATGTTGGCATAGGTTCCATCCTGCAGCGAGTTCATGGTTGTGGCTAGCAAAACACCAAAGAATATACTCGCTATGGTTATGAGCGATCGGCGCTTGTTACGCCAAAGGTTTCGCCATGCTATCTTAAGGTACTTCATACTTGCAATATTTTGAATATCATAATTACCTACCTAACTCGCTTCATGTTCTGTTGAGAAAAAAACGAATCGTTAATGGGAATATTAAACTCCATGCTATTGACCACAACTACCGTTTTTTGCGACGATTTATCAGCTGGAACAATCTCGATACGAGTCGGGATTTCGCGCCCGTCCATCGACTTAACATCATACGAAAACTCTGTTTTCACCAGATATTCATCCTCATCGTAGTATTCCGATTTCATCTGAATGTAACCATCCTTGGTGATCCACTTCACAATTTTCCCCCAAACCACAGCGGCATCCTCATGCGGAACAAGCTCAATTCTCCAGCAGCTATGCCCGTCAACCTCCTCGGTGCCCTTTAGCATATGGTCAAAATCAACCACAATTGAAGATTCCTTTAAAATATCATCGTTAGTATAGTCGGAACCCATCCAACCGTCTGCCATCATCGAGGGAGGAAGTTTAATCATACGGCTAATGGTTGGCATCCAGTTCCACATCTCTGTACCTTTTTTGAGAAACGCCTGTCCCTTCTCCTTTGCGGGCGCAACTATAAGGGTTAAGGCGTTGTCGGATCCCTTTGCCCAACTTTTAAACTCAATGGTTCGCTCCCAGCTAGGCCTAACGATGGTCATGGTCATATGACTTTGGCTCGACTCCTCGCCATTCCATTTCGCATCGGCCTTCCGTATAATATCTGTGGCATCCTGTCCAAAAATATTTGGTGATGACAAAAGGCTTACCATAAAAACAGTTAGAATTTTTACATTTTTCATAGCATTCAACTTATTGGTACATTCTAATAATTTTATTTTCAATTTCGGTTAAGGGGAAATTCTGGGGATCCATAACAAAGTTCATAGCCACACCATCGAGCAATGCGCCAAAGAATCGCATCTCAACCTCAGGGTTTTCGTAGTTCTGCGAGCTAAAGAACTGGGTTAGCATACCAAATAGGTTTTGGATTCTAGGGGCAAGATCGTCCATGAATACATCCATTACTCCAGCTTGAGTGAGCAACGAGAAGTAAAGCTTCCAGTAAGAGGTGTGCTCCCTAACCAGCTTGAACGACTCGCGAATAAAATGGACTAGTTCCTCTTTGGTAAGCATACCATCCTTGTTCGGGTCGAAAGACTCTGTGATAACCACCACCCCATCTATTATAATATCACGCAACAGCATCTCCTTACTTTCAAAATAATTGTACATTAATCCCTTTGAAATACCTGCACTCTTGGCAATTTGGCTTATGGATGTAGAGTGATATCCTGCATTGGCGAAGAGTTCCAAGGCTGTATCAATAATCCTTTTCCTTGTGCTTTCGCGCATCTCATTAAATTGTTCTGTGGTTCTTGGCGACATAATACTTTTTAAATTATTAAGTCTGATAGCAAATAGGAATACTGAAAACCCATTTTATGACTGAATGGTTGGTCAAAGATATGGATAACAAATAAAGTTCCAAAATTCCAATCAGTTTTTTTTAAAAAAAATTTCGCATACAGCTCATTACGAATTAATTAAAAATCCACAAAAGAATAGTTAATCAACAGCAGCAGTGGAAGTAGTATTCAATATCAGAAATAAACTCATAAATCAGTGGCTTGCTATAAGTATAAACCTCCTCATTCTAAGTTGATATTATATCAAAAAAAACTATTTTTGCCCTTTGAATTGGACAATGGTTTAAAAAAAGAATGAAGTTATGAAAGCATTTGTATTCCCCGGACAGGGTGCCCAATTTGTTGGGATGGGCAAGGAACTTTACGAAAACTCGCCCTTAGCCAAGGAACTATTCGAGAAGGCCAATGAGATTCTTGGATTCAGGATCACAGACCTTATGTTTGATGGAACCGATGAGGACCTGAGGCAAACCAAGGTAACACAACCTGCGATTTTTTTACACTCAGTAATACTTGCAAAGGTTTTAGGCGCCGATTTTAACCCTCAGATGGTTGCTGGCCATTCACTTGGAGAATTCTCGGCCCTCGTTGCCAGTGGTGCCCTTTCGTTTGAGGACGGCTTAATCTTAGTGTCAAAACGTGCAATGGCTATGCAAAAAGCTTGCGAGAAGGAACCCTCCACCATGGCGGCCATACTTGGACTTGACGATGAAACCGTAGAGAAAATTTGTGGTGAGATTGATGATGTGGTTGTTCCTGCTAATTACAACAGCCCTGGGCAGCTTGTTATATCGGGTAGTATTTCGGGCATTAGCACAGCCTGCGAAAAAATGAAGGAAGCCGGTGCCAAAAGAGCCCTCCCACTTAAGGTAGGTGGTGCATTTCACAGCCCATTAATGGAACCAGCAAGGGTTGAACTGGCGCAGGCAATCGAATCAACAACCTTCAATGCACCGCTATGCCCAATATACCAAAACGTTGACGCCATGGCGTACACTAAGCCTGAGCAAATTAAACAAAATTTGATTGCTCAGCTCACTTCGCCAGTCCGCTGGACACAAACCATGGTAAATATGATAAACGATGGTGCAACAAGTTTTACTGAACTTGGCCCTGGAGCAGTTTTGCAAGGGCTAGTTAAAAAGGTGAATAGGGAGATAGAAGCAACCAGTTTACAAAGTTTATAGCAAGATTATTTCTAAAGACTAAGCACCTAGCAACAAATTGTTAGGTGCTTTTTCTTATCGCAGCATCGATAAATGAAAAATTAAACGGCAAAGTTTTTGAAGATTAAATGCATTATTTCATAACTTTACATTGAATCACTGATGACTAATAAATACCACTAATATGAGATTTAGCCTTTCGCAAAAGTTGTCCATCTTCCTTTTAATCCTTTTAACACTTAACACCATACATACAAAAGGACAAAAAGAAGCCTTTGAAAAAATCTTTGAAAAAGAAACCGGCCAAAAAGATTTAGCAGGTTACGGAAAGTTTAAGAATGTGGAAAGAGTAAGCTTCTACCCCGACACATTACCCACTTGGTTTTTTAGACCACCCGCCTCAAGCAGCAACTCTGTCTATGCCATCGGCATTTCAGACCCTGACCTAACACCAGAAGAGGCCGCCCTTCAGGCTCTCCACAGAGCAAAATCGATGGCCATACTTCAAAACAAAGCCTACATACAGTACTACAGAGACGTATACACGGTTGAGTATTCCGAAAGAAGTTACAAAGGCTATGGTCAACGATTCGACACCTACTTTAAACTCTCAGCAAGTGCCTTAGCCGATAGCAGCTGCTTTTCTGTAGAAAGGCATCATCTTACTCGTTACAACGAGGCCATTGTTCTGGTTCGTTACGAACCGTCAAAACGCAAAAACAATCGAACCGCAGAAAAGCTTTCGACCGTTGGAACTGCCTTGTATATCGAAGCGCAAATTGGAAACGTATTTGAGCCCCAAGCCGAGTATGAATTTATTACCAACTACACTTCGCCCAAGGGATCTAGCATCGACTCACGCTTTACATACCGCGAAAAAGGAAAGCGATATCTTGCTATCTCTGAGTTTATGGGCTATAGTACTGAGTATCCTATATACAATTACAAGTACTGCAATCCCAATTGGCAAGGAAACACACAACCGCTCATTAGCTATAACGGATTATGGAGTATTTATTCAAAAAAATTATTACGCCAATTAACACTCGATACCGAAGAAACATCAATAAACATTAGGACTCTAGACGAAAAGTATAATCCAGAAACCAGAAACCTATCGAGGGAAGTAGCAGTAAAAACTGCTCAAATGTATATTAATGGCATTGAATTTGGTATGGACAGTATTGTATTTGATTTAAATATTATTGAACTCAGATAAATTTTCCCCTGAGAATATACATAAGGTATTTGAGTAAAAATCACAAACAATAAACGGTATGAAAAAGAGTTTAAAACTGGTGCTCATTGCCCTGGCTGCAAGTGTTTTAAGCACCACAAATATTGTTGCCCAGGAGTTTGTTGACCTTAACACCAAGCAACTTGGTGAAAATATCAATATTGAGTACTCCATTACTGGGGAACAGATTGGGCAGCTTTTTAAAGTTACTCCTAGCTACTCAACCGACGGAGGACGTACTTTCCAAAAAATGGAAACCGTTTCGGGTTATGTTGGCGACAACGTGCTTGGCGGTAAAAACCAAGTAATTATATGGAATGTACTTAACGATCTGCCTCAACTGCAGGGTGATGTATTATTTAAACTTGACGGACAAACCCTATCGACCAAAGCGCTCGAGGACGATTTTAGTAACGTAATATTTAAGCTAATTAGCTTACATCGAAGCGGAACAAATCAGCTTGAGCTAATACTTAGCATTACAAATAATGGCCCTACCCGCGATCTAAAGCTAATTAACGGCCTGATTACCATTACCGATTTCAATCGAAACACCTACGATGCCCAACGAGGAAAACTTGCCGAAGTTGCTGGCCCCCAAAGATACTCCACGCCACAACGCACAATAAAAAATGGAGAAACCGTTCAGGCCACTTTTGTGTTTGATAAAATTCCCTCCGACTTAAACCGCGTTATGCAATTGAGCATAGGTGCTGAACTGCTTACATTCTCTACATATGGTCTTGACAATCTTGATATTAGTGCAATTAAATTCCAAGACTTCCCTGTATCAAGCAGCCCAACCACATCCATGTCGGTAACTACCTCAAAGCAATTCGAAGGTAATATAACAGCCTCCGTTAATGTGCAAAAACCAGAGCCACAGGTGGTAAATGCCGATTCAAATCCGCCGGTAATCTCAATCCTTTTCCCCGAAGGGGTTTCGCTAACTGGTAGCGAGGCCACAAGAGGACGCCCCTATGCACAATCATCTAGCGGGCTTGAGGATAGAAGGCTTCGCTCTGTGTCAATTAATGATGGGCTTACTGTTTCCGATGAGAACCTGATGGTTAAAGGAACTGCAAGCGACGAGAATGGCATTTTTGAGGTGGTGGTAAATGGAAGGAATGCAACGCTAAAACCCGACAATGTGTTTGAGGTTACGGTTCCTCTTAAGTTGGGTAGAAACGACATCGTTATCCGATCGATGGATATCTACGAAAACAGCGTAGAGCGAAAATTCATTGTCTACCGCAAAGACTCGCCAAATCAGAACATCTCATCCGATACCGAAGAGCTAGATCTTGTATTTGATGCTCCACGTGCCCCCCGATACTATGCTCTAATTGTGGGTGTAAACGACTATCCCGACGCAGGAATTGCAACGCTAAATAACCCTGTAAGAGATGCTGCATCACTGGCCAAAACTCTAGTAGAGTATTATACATTTGAAGCTAGCGATATTTCATTCCTGAAAAATCCCACAAGGGGTCAACTTATTGATGAGCTCGATAGGCTAACCCGTAGGGTAACCAAGAATGATAATTTGCTGATTTTTTACGCTGGCCATGGCTATTTTGACTCAGAAACAGAGTTTGGCTACTGGCTTCCCTCCGACGCTTCGGCATCGAGCACAGGAAACTGGATGGCAAATAGCCAGCTGAAAGATTACGTTGCAGCAATTAAGAGCAAGCACACCTTGCTCATTGCCGATGCTTGCTTTGGTGGAAGTATCTTCAAAATACGGAAAGCCTTCCCCGATGCCACTGACCAACTCGATAAGGTATACGACCGGAAAAGCCGTAAAGCTATGACCAGCGGTGCTCTTACCGAAGTACCCGACGAGAGTATGTTTATCAAGCATTTGGTTCAGAGGCTTCAGGAGAATACCATAGATTATCTTTCGGCAGAGGAACTTTTTAGCAGCTTTAAAACTGCTGTGATGAATACTAGCCCAACTGTACCTCAGTATGGTGATATCAAAGGGACTGGCGACGAAGGAGGTGATTTCGTTTTTGTAAGGAAATAGGCAAAGTATTAAAGCATAAACATCAAGGCGCCTAGACTCTGCTAGAGTTTAGGCGCTTTTCATATGGGTTAACCCAACCCCTCATTACCTTCCACTTCAATAATAATAAAAATGATTTTTATCAATTTAAGCGCCAAAAATTCGATAGTTAAGCACATATTAGTAATTTTGAAAATCAATTTCTGATCTTGCCAATAAGGCAACTGGCATCCAAAGGAACTAACCATCAACACATTTTGATATGAGAAATATTGTATTCACTCTAAGTTTACTGCTAGGGATATCAATTATATCCATAGGGCAATCCGACGATCCTAAAATTGCACGACTTGAGAGCAAGGTTGAATCGGCTAAAGAGCGAGTAAATGCTACCGATGCTCTAATATTTTCTGCCGACAGCCTTATTGCCGAGGGCGAGAAGATAATGGCCAATGCCGAAGAGGTACTAAAGGACTTAGCTCAGGAAAAGAAGGATATTGAACGCGATCACTTCAATCTAAAAAAACCATTGGAACGCCAACTCCGATCGAAAGACAAGGAAGAGGTAAAGGCAGCCAAGGAACAAATTAAGGAAATCGATTCGAAGAATAGGGAACTTGATCGGGAATGGAATACCCGCTACCGAGCTATGCTAAGGGAATACGACTCGGGAAAACGACTGGTAGACAAAGGTAAAGCATACCTGAAAAAGGCAAAAAAAAGGAAGAAGGACGCCGAGAAAAAGCTTAAGGTTGCAGAAAAAGATTTGAGCAAGGCTCAAAAATAACCGCATCAAAAATTTGTGGCAATAGAAAGTTTAATCGCCACATTATCTTTCCAATGAGGATGGGCGTAATAACCCCATCTGTAGTAAGCCCCAATACCCAAAGAATAAAATGGGTTTGAAAGAATTCCGTTTACGAGCAGTCCGCTCTCAAAGAAACCTTTGCTCAGCGTTTTGGGCTGCGATAATGAGAAGATGTGCAAAGGATCAGCAGCGTATGTTCCTATTGCAAAATTTTGTACCACCTCAAATTGGGGTCTAAAGAGCTGCGATTTACTCTTCCATAAAAGTTCGCCAAAATTATGTCGAAAGAATACATACCCATAGGTGTCGGAAACAAACTCGAATGGATGCATTGTACCAAAAGAGTTGGTTGCATCAATTGGATATTTGTCCATGCTGCCGGGTGCGAAGTATAGTTTCGATGTGGGGATAACACCTTTTATCATCCCTCCGCTTACCGTAACGCTAGTTTTTCCAATAATTCTATGGTCTGCCCTATGGCTTAGGCGCGCCTCGTATCGAAAATAGTCGAAACCCTTACCGCCATACTCTAGCCCTTTTGATATATTTATCCAAACTACAGGGTGCTCAAAGCCAAAGGGCATTAGCCCTTTTACGGTTTGAATATATGCTTCGCGACGAGCAAACTTGAGCCGAACACCCAGCTCGTTGGTGGTGTATGCAAATGGTGACTCAAGCATTGGGTGACTAAACCCATAGCCCGATGCGATAGCATAATCGGTTTGAGAAGCCGTTAGCCCAAGGGTAAATCGCTTTAAAAACCTAAAGCCAAATTCTGCAGAATACTGCTCAATGTAATCCATTCTATCGACCATAAAAGCACGAAACAAATCGGTATTAAGCATACCCGTTTGCCGCTCAAAAAACACTTCACCAGGTTCTCTTACGTCATTATCATATCGTGCTTCAACAAAAACCTGATGCAGCTGGCTAAGCGCTAACCTTACAAATCCTCCGTACTTGTCGTTTTTATCGTTAAAGCCATAGGCATAGTAACCACCCAGGGTGAATCGGTTTGATATCCTTCGGTTGGTTTCTAATCCTAAACCCAATCGATACCCCTCAAACCGGTTGTAATTCATAATCCTATTAAGATCGAGGTTAAAAACGCCAATGGGCAATTTACCTGTAAGAACCGCGTCGAAAATTCCCATTGTCCTGTCGAAATTTGCCTTCTTGCTGAGACTATCGACAAAATCGTAGGTTCGAAGTTCCTGACTGGTTAGCGGTTCGTGCCTATAGTTTTTCCAGTAATCCTCAGCCCGCATCGAGGCTGAGGGATCAAAACTCACCTCAACATGGCTAAAGTCTCTGGGTCTAAGACCTGGCATAAGGTCGATATTTTTGATGTACGTACTCCCCTTGCCCACTATCATGTACTTAACCTTTCGGTTCTGCAGCGAATCCTTAAGCTGCATATCGGCAGTAGTAAGGTAAAGCGTAGTGTTTAGTTCAACCGGAAACCACTGAACGCTATCGACAAGCTGATAGCGCTGTTGGATTTTGATGTCTAGCGTTGGCATTGGAGCCTCCACAGGCTGAGCTATAACATTCTGAATGGCATAGCCATTGGAATTGATACTCATCACCCCGTGTAAGCCAGCAAAATTTGAACTACGCAGGGGTTGGAACGAGATAACAAATACCGTATCGGCACTGGGGGTATAAAGGGTATCTTCCAGTATAAAAAGATAACGCTTAGTACTATTCTTGCTGATGGGGTTCAGGTGAAATTTTCCACCTAGATTTAGTAACTCGGGGTAAAACGAGAACGATTGATACTGTGTAGCAAGAAAGGCAAGTAGAGGATCTTTAAACCCCGAAACTCTGGAAGCCAAAATGGTTTCAAGGCTTCGTTTGGGGTGCATAAATATTCGTTCTGTAACCGACTCCATCATGAGCAGATGCTGTTTTTGCAGTAGTTTATCCACTTTCAATTCCAATGAGTCAGCAGTTGGCTTGGGAATCGTGTCGGTCGAGCTGGATGAGCTTAGTATAATCGTATCGCGCTCAGCAGTGAAGTACATTTTGCTATAGCTATTATAACGAAACTCGGGTAACCGTTCGGGATTGTTACGCTCTCTGTTCGCATAAACAAGGTTGATAATCCTGTGGGCAGGGTTTTCACCAGGCCTAACAAAAACCTCATCCAAGTTATAAACGGTTGGGGTTAAGCCAATAAGTATAAATTTGTTGTTTTCTGTAAGTACAACCTCAACAATTTCGGGCAGATAGCCAACATAGCTTGTTCTGAGTTCATTCAATCTTTCAGTAGTACGAATCTCAAAGGCGCCATCCAAATCGGAAGTAACACCCTGCCCCTTGTCGTTGTAAATGATATTTACAAAAGGTAACGGCTGACCTGTTTCCCTGTCAACAATCTTACCCTTAATAATATTCTGGCTGAAAAGCGGAATTACAACGAGATTAAGAAGGAGGAATAGGCTTACTCTTTTCACTTTATAAGGCAATTGAATCAATGAGTTTGGGGCAAAACTACATAAAAAAAGCGGAACCAGTAATCCGATTCCGCCTCAAAATAAGCATTAAATATTCCTAGTTAAATCTGTTCATCTTAAGCATATTCACCTCTTTGGCAGAAAGGAATCGCCATTTACCACGGGGTAAACTCTTTTTAGTTAAACCGGCAAAGTAAACCCTATCGAGCTTAACCACGCGATAGTTCAGCTTTTCGAACATACGGCGTACAATACGATTCTGCCCCGAATGAATTTCGATTCCAATAATAGATTTGTCACGGTCATCGACATACTCAATGGCGTCGGCAGCAACAATTTCTCCATCAAAATCCAGACCTTTCAGAATTGCTTCCATATCTTGAGGTGAAACATTACGATCGAGGCCTACTTCATAAACCTTACGCTTCATAAAGCTTGGGTGGGTAAGTTGCTTAGTAAGCTCACCATCATTGGTAAACAGCAATAACCCGGTACTATTCCTATCTAAACGTCCTACGGGATAAACCCTTTGCTCGCATGCCCCCTCAATTAAATCCATTACGGTACGTGTTGCATTAGGATCCTCAACAGTGGTAACATAATCCTTGGGTTTATTTAGCAGGATGTAAACTTTTTTTTCGGGATCGAGGGCTTTGTCCTTAAAACGTACCTCGTCGGTAAGTTTCACCTTGGTTCCTAGCTCCCTAACCTCGATGCCATTCACGGTGATTTGACCTTTAGCAATAAATTCGTCGGCTTCGCGGCGGCTACAAAGGCCAGAGTTGGCAATATACTTGTTCAACCGGATAAGGCCATCCTTATCGGTCTTCAGCTCATTCTCAATTTCAGGAGGTGTTACAAATCTTTTAGCAACTTTGGGTTTTCTCTCTAATTCGGGTTTAGCAAATCGATCGGCCTTTGGTTTCGAAAACCGCTCGTTGGTAGGTTTTGTAAACCTATCTTTTGCAGGCCTTTCGAACTTAGGCTTGGAGTATTTCTCCTCGTAAAAACTTTTCTTCCTATCATCCCTTCTATCCTCTCTAGGCTCAAATCGTTCTGAGGGTTGCTCACGTTTAGGGGCTTCCTTCCCTAGGGATTTAGATTTGAGGGTACGAGGCGTATAGGTTCTCGATGAGTCGGAACTCCTTTCATCTCTTCTTGGTTGACGCTTGGAGTCACGTCGATCTTCGCGCTCACGCTTCTCTTTAAAATCGGGTTTCTTTCTGCGTTCGGTGGGTGTGTAGCTGGACTCCTGATCCTCAGAGGGGTTACTCTTTTGGGGTTTAGTCCCTAATGGTTTGGCCGTGCGGGGTTTATACACTTTGGCTGACTCTTTTTCGTCGGACGTACTCCGCCTCACGGGTTTCTTTCCGAATTTCTCTTTCTCTTTCATTTACAATGTACTGGTTAAGAACTCTTAAAACTAATTGATGTGTGTAAAAAATGGCCACAAAGATACGCCATTTTTTATATAAATCGCCTATAAATCAAAACTTTATTTTCTATGGGACATCTGAGGCATTATGCTCATTTTCCCTAGGTGTCGACTCCTTTTGTGGTTTGGTTGATTTTGGCTCAACATCTAAATCGGAAAGTTCGCGCTTAATATCTTCAGTTGCTTTCTGAAACTCACGGTAACCCTTGCCTATGGCACGAGCAACCTCAGGGATTTTCTTTGATCCGAAAAGCAGAAGAATAACAATAACTATTAGTATAACCTCCGTGCCACCAATAAATAAGAGCATTGCGCACATATTTGTTTAGCCACAAAACTACAAAAAAAATCCTGCGGAGCTAGCCGCAGGATTTTAAATTTATTTCAAAAGAAGATTTATTTTTTCTTTTTGGTAGGCAATGCTTTCTCCGATCGTTTGGCAGACCACGTCTTAATATCGTAAGCAATTGGTGATGCAACAAATAGAGATGAATATGTACCCACAAGCACACCAATGATCAAGCCGAAGATAAATCCACGGATACTTTCACCGCCAAAGAAGAATATTGGCACAAGCACAACCAGGGTACTAAACGATGTGGAGAACGTACGGCTTAGGGTGTCGTTCAACGCATTGTTCATGGTAACCATTTTATCGCGCTTTGGATATAGGCCAATGTATTCGCGAATACGGTCGAAAATAACCACCGAGTCGTTGATAGAGTAACCGATGATGGTAAGTATTGCAGCAATAAATGCCTGGTCAATCTCAAGCCCAAACGGCATCCTATTGTACAGTAAGGAGAAGATACCCACCACAATTAATGCATCGTGGAAAAGGGCAACAACGGCACCTGTACCATACGACCAGTTTTTAAATCGGATGAGAATGTAAAGGAAAATTACTACCAAGGCAAAGAACAGTGCAATTATTGCTTCTTGACGAAGGTCATGGGCAATGGTAGGTCCTACCTTCATACTGCTCTGCTTGAAATCGTCTCTAAACTCATCGATACTTGTACCATCGGGCAAGTAAGGCATAAGCCCTACGTGTAGCAACGAGTCAATCTCATTATCAATATTTTCTCCCTCATCGTCAATCAGATACTTAGTGGTAATCTTAACCTGATTTGCTGGACCGAATGTTTTAACCTCAGGCGCTTGACCAAACACATCACTAAGGTCAGCAGCTATATCAACGGTTGATACATCTTCTTGGAAACGTACTACGTACGAACGGCCACCAGAAAAATCGATACCATAATTTAACCCACGTATTGAGAGCGAACCAATGGCAAGCAGTATAAGTGCAAAAGAAATTGCATACGATATTTTTCTTGAACCAATAAAATTGAACTTGGTGTCCTTAAATGCACCCTCACTAATCCTATTGGAGAAAGTAATTTTGTATTTACGCTGCTGCATGAAGTGAATAACCAAACGGGTAAGGAACAATGCGCTGAACAACGAGGTGATAATACCTATAACCAGTGTAGTTGCAAATCCACGAATTGGACCAGAACCGAATAGATAAAGGATAACACCAGTAAGTAGCGTTGTAACGTTACCGTCGATGATGGCTGAGTAGGCATTCTTGTATCCATCGTTAATGGCAAGCCCCTGCCCCTTTCCAGCTTTCAACTCCTCACGAATACGCTCAAAGATTAGCACGTTGGCATCAACCGACATACCAATGGTTAGCACAATACCAGCAATACCGGGAAGCGTTAGCGTTGCTCCAAACGATGCTAGCACTCCAAATATAAAGAATAGGTTAGCTACCAAAGCAAAGTTTGCAATAAGACCACCCCTATGGCTATAGTAGAAAACCATAAATATTAGCACAACAATAAAGCTAAGGATGAATGAGCGCAAGCCCGAATCGATAGCCTCCTGACCTAGTGATGGCCCTACAATTTCTTCTTGTATAATTCTTGCTGGGGCAGGTAATTTACCCGACTTAAGCACGTTGGCCAAGTCTTTTGCCTCGTTAATAGTGAAGCCGCCAGTAATTGATGAGCGTCCACCACGGATCTCCTGATTTACCTTTGGGAAAGAGTAAACGTAGTCATCGAGCACAATGGCAATTGATTTGCCAACATTATCGGCAGTAAGCCTAGCCCAAATTTTAGCTCCCTCTGCATTCATGCTCATCGACACCTCAGCTTCGCCTCCGGTTTGGCTAAAGTCATCGCGAGCATCGGTGATAGAACCTCCATCGAGGGGAGGATTACCATCACGGCTAGTTACTTTAATGGCAACTAGTTCGTATACGCTACTAGTATTGTCCCATTGCACGGGCTTAACAGACCAAAGCAATCTCAAATCGCGAGGTAACAATTGCTTTACCTGAGGCATATTAAGATAGCTGTTTACCTGAGCAGTATCGCGATAATGAGCGTAACCAACTACTGGTCCTCCCATTATTTGTCCTTGCTGATTTGTATTTGGATTTAGCACTGCAAACAGAGGAAACTCCTTAGCCCAATCGGCATCGTCAACATCAGTTGAATCGCCTTCGGCCTTCAGCATCTCTAAGAGCTCATCCTCCTCACCTTCCGATTCGCCTTGCGGCTCATCGATTTGTGCTTCAGGCTGCTCCTGTGTAGAGGATTTCTCGCCTTTAGCTAAAGCAGCCTCTGCATCCTTGATCTCTTTGATTTTCTTGTTGACCTCCTGAAGGAATGGAAATACCTCGCTATTCTCATAGGTTTCCCAAAATTCGAGGCTAGCTGTTCCCTGAAGGAGTTTACGTACCCTCTCAGGCTCTTTCACACCTGGTAGTTCAACCAATATTCGTCCAGACCCCTCGAGACGCTGGATGTTGGGCTGAGCCACTCCAAAGCGGTCGATACGGTTACGAATAATGTTAAACGAGTTGGCAATTGCGCTCTCGGCCTCGGTATTAATTACTTCAAGCACCTCCTGATTGGTAGAGTTGAAATTAACCCTATCGCGCAGCTCAACGGTATTGAATATTGAGGCCAGTCGAGCATTGGGAGCAATTGTTTCAAAGGCTTTTCCAAAACGAGTAATGAAATCCTCTGATGGAGGCATCTTGCGCGCCATATCGATGGCAGCCACAAATGCGCTGTCGTTGCTGTAATTTGATAATGAACGTACGATATCTACAACTGATACCTCTAGGGTTACGTTCATCCCGCCTTTAAGGTCAAGACCGAGATTGATCTCGCGCTCTTTCACATCGCGGTAGGTGTACTGGCGCAACCATAAAAAGTTGTAAACAGTTTCGCTAGAAATGGAATCGAGATAGTATGCTTCCTTTTTCGGATCGCCTTGGGCATATTCTACTGCTGCCCTTTCTGCTCTCTTGGCAAACCAGGTAAAGGATAGCTGGTAAAGACATACCAGCGTCAATGCTATTGCAATAAACCTTATCGCTCCTCTATTTTGCATTGGATTTTTGTGTTAAACGATTGATTACTTTTAGTTTATTTTGAAAATGTGGGGCAAATATATCACTTTTTTTGAGAAATGCCATAAAACCTTGCATTGTGCTCGAAATCTATAACGCCACCCAGAAAACCAGAATATTAAGATCTACTTATGGGGTTTTTTGAGGCCATTAAGAAAAATTTTTTGCTTGTTAAAATCGACAATGCCGCCATTATCAACCAGAAAATCGCAACCCAACAAGCCATCAACTCTCATCTGGGCCATCTGTTCGTAAAGCGATGAAACTGCTTCTAAATCGGTGCTAAAAACAAGCATATTTTTGAACTCCACACCCCCAATCCAAATACTTGGAACAACAACCTGCTCTACATCCATTCGCTGGGCATTAATGCCGGCGGCAAAGGCTTCCTCTCCATCCTTGATTATTTTCTCGAAACTTACAACCAGCTCACTGCTTAACACCGTGCGCGATGCGCCCGTATCTAGTATCATATTAAACTGCCTATCGTTGATTTGCGCCGCTACTATTGGATGAAAACTGGCGTGTTCAATCTCTTTTATATCAAACGGGATGGTAATCTCCATAGGAAAATTTTTAGTGTGGGCACAAAGATATAAAAATGGCATACTAATGATAATGATTACGTAAATTGATATCTACACAAATCAATTACACAATCAGTATGCAGGGGTTGAGAAAAAATGCTACATTTGAAAAAACCGATTCGTTGACAATGAAGGCTCTCTCCATTAAAACGCGTCTTTTTATTTACTCCATGCTATTTTGCTTTGTGGGGTTGTTGCTACTTGGGGGATACTCGTATTATATTGCCCGCAGCGCCCTACTCGAGCGGACTTTTAACCAGCTCACATCCATCCGCGAGGAAAAGGCAAAACAGGTGGAGCAGTTTTTTTCCGATAGAATTAGGGAAACCCAGCTAATATCGACAGATAATACCATTACAAAACTTGCCAACCAGCTGGAAACTACAGGCAATATCGACCTTGTAACTCTAAAAAACAATCAACCTTTTAGCAATACGCTATCCTTTTTGCAGGCAGCAAATTGTTACAGCAGTATCACCATAGGGCAGCCTAACGGGAATGCATTTTGCATTAAACTTTCCGAGAAAAATCCACTAAGCCATATTGTTCACACCACCCTATCCACTAAAGCAGAGCTTAACAGCCTGGCCGAAAAAACCTCCAAAAACCAACAAATCGAAGTGTCTGATTTCACCACCGGATCGCTTATAAACACATACAGCTCGTTTATTTGTGCACCCATTGCCAATGGTTCACTTGCCGGTTCTGTTGTCTTACTTGAGATCCCTGATGTGGCCATGAACAAGCTAATGGCCGAGAATATTGATAAGATGGAAGTTGGGCGAAGCGGCGAGGTATACCTAGCGGGTGATGATTTCCTCATGCGCTCGTCGTCGCGATTTGTAGACAACTCTGTTCTCGCTGTCAAATCTCATACGTTTGCCGTAGAGCAATCGCTTATGGGGTTTGCTGGTACAGCAAAGATTAAGGATTACCGAGGGGTGCAAGTGCTGAGTTCCTATAGCCCTGTGGATATACCAGCGCTTAGGTGGGTGGTTGTGGCCGAAATGGACTGGAGTGAAGCCCTCTCGGATGTGGTACTGCTAAAAAAAAGGATATTGCTAATTGGCGCCATCATATTTTTGCTGATAACCGGAGGTGTTTTCCTTTTCAGCAGCCGCATAACTACACCTTTGATTAAGCTTAAGGAAGCTGCAACGCGAGTTAGCGAAGGAAATTTCGACTGGATAGTACCCATCCCCCAACGCGATGAGATTGGATTACTGACACAGGTTTTTAACAAGATGACCCTTAGCCTTAAGCATACCACCCAACGGCTTAAAGAGCGAGAGCATAGGCTATTGCACTTCTATCGAGCCACCATTGATGGGATTCTGATTCATAAAAGCGGAAAAACAATCTTGGTAAACAGGGCAATGATAAATTTAACGGGCTACACCGAGGATCAGCTGCTTAACACATCACCCCAATCGCTTTTTGCCGACGACGACTACCTGCTGAAGTATAGAGACAAAAACGAAGTGCAGTCGTTTGAGGCAATTCTTTTGGCCAAAAACAGGCAGAGGGTTCCTGTAGAGGTGCAACATCGGAAAATATCATTCCATAATCAAGATGTAGAGGTAATGGTGATACGCAACATCGCGGAGCGAAAGGCTATGGAGGACGAGCTAAAAACCGAACGATTGCATCGCTTGCGCTCCGTTATTGATGGGCAAGAACAGGAACGACAACGGCTTTCGCGCGAGCTGCATGATGGACTGGGGCAGACCCTTGTGGCCATAAAGCTTAGGCTTGAGAGCATTGCTTTGGATAAGCTGGGTGATCAGCGCAAAACCATTGAGATGGTTAAGCAGATGTTTAACCAAACCATTGAGGAAACGCGGAGGATATCGAACAACCTTATGCCTGCAGCGCTAACTGAATTCAGCCTAGCCGTGGTGCTCCGTAACCTATGCAACGAGGTTGAAAGCAATGCGCAAATAAATATCTCGCTAGTGGTTGGTGTTTTGCCCGAAAGCATTGATATGCTTACCAAAACATACTCGTACAGGATTGTGCAAGAGGCCTTAACCAACATTGTAAAACATTCTAAAGCCACAAAGGCGATTGTTTCCGTTTTCTCCGATATTCACAAACTATTTATACACATTGAGGATAACGGCATAGGATACAACAAGAGCCAAACCAACGGCACGGGCAACGGGCTATACAATATGAAAGAAAGAGCAACACTGCTTAACGGCAAATTCGAAATAGTATCATCAGCAGGAAAAGGAACACTTGTAAAGGTTGAACTACCCATTAAAAATTTTAATCCGAAACATGAAAACTAAAATTTCAGTTGCCCTTGTGGATGATCATCAGATTGTGCGCGATGGCATAAAGTCACTTATCGAAGATGCTGAACATATCGAGGTGGTTACCGAAGCCTTCGATGCCAATGAATTTTTAGAGAAGCTGCAAGAGGTAAAACCACGAATTGCCATTGTTGATATATCCCTGCCCGGCATATCGGGCATTGAGCTCACCAAAATACTCAGCAACGATTATCCAAACGTAAGGGTAATTGTTCTCTCGATGCACACTACGCAAGAATTTGTTTTCAACGCCATAAAGGCCGGCGCCAAGGGGTATTTGCCTAAAAACATCACTCAACCCGAACTTATTGAAGCCATTGAAGAGGTAAGTGCTGGCAACGAGTACTTTAGCAAAGATATCTCCGAAATTATTCTGAAAAACTACCTTAAGCAGATAAAAAATCCGGAGAGGGTTGACGATTACCAGGAGCAGAAACTCACCAATCGTGAGAGCGAAATCCTAAAACTGGTGGCCGAGGGGTACTCAAACCAGCTAATTGCCGATAAGCTTTACATCAGCGTTCGCACGGTAGAATCGCACAAAAATCATATTATGCAAAAGTTAGAACTCACCTCAACGGTAGACCTAGTAAAGTATGCTCTCAAAAATAAGATAATTGACATATAATCAACTCATAACGAACCTTCGTTCAATATCAATATTGCCCTCACAAAACCAAACCCTAACATATTTGTTTGATATATTTGTACCATATGAAACGCTAAGAAAACCACGCTATGTTTACACACAATATGAAGCTGGCCGAGATTGTCCAGTCCGACTATAACACCCTGAATGTTATTAACCGTTTTGGAATAAAGCTGGGGTTTGGCGAAAAGACAGTATCTACGGTTTGTGCCCACTATGGCATAAACGCCGGTTTTTTCCTCGAAATACTCAATGCATACCATGATCCCAACTATTTTCCGCAAAAGCATCTGCAAAGCTTTAGCGTTGGCGAGATAGTGGAATACCTTCGCAAAACGCATCGTAGCTACATCGACGAGGAGATTCCCTTTATTGAGCAGCTAATGAACCAAATGCTTAAGGACTGTAACAATCCGCAGGAAATTAGACCCATACTTAAATTTTTTGGCGACTACAAAACCGAGCTATTCAACCACCTAACCTGGGAGGACGATAAGATATTCCCCTACACGCTCGATGTTGAAGAGGCTTTTACTACCGGCAATAAGCTGCAAGAGGTAATTGTAGCTATGCATAGCTACTCAATGTCCGACTTTTTGGATGAGCATGACGATATCGAATCGAAGCTATACGACATAAACACCCTTTTCATTAAGTATGTTCCCCCTGTATCGAACCAGGTGGTATGCGTGCGTATGCTTAAAGAGTTCTCACTATTGCAAAAGGATATAAATAACCACGCCCGCATTGAGGAAAAGGTGCTCGCCCCCAAGGTGATTGAAATGGAAAAAGTGTTGATTCAGAAGCAATGAGCAAGGTAACTTTCATAGTAGCAGAACCCTCGTACATTATCCGCAAAGGGCTTGTA
>DDWD01000201.1 GCA_002345825.1 Bacteroidales bacterium UBA2295 | reverse complement strand
AGAAGGGGGAGTCTGCAAAGGCTTCCTTTTCTTTTTATTTAAACAACCAGTGTACCTTGAACCCCTCTAATGTTGATGTTTTGTGATAGCTGGACTTGATTAAAAGCATATTAAATGCTGGAGGGTAATATTTTGATGATTTTGCTAGAGCTCCATAAGGGCTTTTATTCGAAAATATTCAGCTATCTTAGCTAACCAGAAAAACTAACCTAACTCTGTATGGGAATGGAGACAGGTGATAATCAATATCGTAATATAGTGATCTTTGGGGCAGGGAATGTGGCTACTCAGCTGGCCAAGTCTTTTGCTGCACAAAATCATAGTATCGTTCAAATAGTTGGACGATCGGAAGAGAATGCCAGGGAACTGGCAACCCTAGTTAATGCTGATTTTACCATCGACATTTCCAAAGTTAACCGTAAGGCCGATTTATACATCCTTGCGGTTCCCGATTTGGCCATTGTGGAGCTGGCTAAATCTATTGGTAGTCTCAATGGCTTAGTAGTGCATACCAGTGGTAGCACGCCTATGCACGTTCTTGAGCAATTATCGAGTAGGTACGGAGTTTTTTACCCTTTCCAAACCTTTACCAAAGGACGCGATGCGAACCTGTTGTCGGTTCCTTTCTGCCTTGAGGCAAGTGATGCCGATGGGTATTATTTGCTTTTTCAGCTAGCCAAATCGCTTGGGGGCGACCCCATCGAAATGAGCACCAAGCAGCGGCAAATGCTACATTTATCGGGGGTTTTTTCATGCAACTTTGTTAATCATATGCTGGCCATCGCGCAGCAGCTGGCCGAGGAGAGCAATTTCGATTTTAAGCTGCTTAAGCCACTCATTGTCGAAACCATTGAGAAAGCCCTGCAGGGCAACCCGCTGGGTTCTCAAACCGGGCCAGCTATTCGGGGCGACTCCGAGACCATTAAGAAACATGTTGCGTTGCTAAGTCACATTGATGATGATATCCGCGATCTGTATCTATCTATTAGCAATAGTATTTTAAATTTGAAGCAAGCAAACGAATAGAATAAACCATATATTCCAAATGAAGAATTTTAAGGAACAACTCCATAATGTTAGGGCTTTTGCATTTGATGTAGATGGAGTTTTTACTGATGGTATTGTTGTAATTCACCCATCGGGTGAACTTCTGCGAACATCCAATACCCGCGATGGCTATGCGGTGCAAAGAGCGGTACAGCAGGGTTATCCCGTGGCAATTATTTCCGGAGGAAAAAGCGAATCGGTTGGCGAACGATTCCGTGGATTAGGCGTAACCGATATCTATCTAGGCTCCACCGATAAGATTGAAGCCCTCGAGGATTTTCGGTTTAAGTACGGGTTGGAGCTCTCCGAGATTCTGTATATGGGTGACGACCTACCCGACTTCGAAGCTATGACCCGTGTTGGTTTCCCTACTTGCCCTGCCGATGCCGCTACCGAGATTATCGAAATATCAACCTATATTTCCAATTTTGGTGGGGGAAAAGGGTGTGTTAGAGATGTGATTGAGCAGGTTCTTAAACTAAAAGGAGTTTGGTTTAGCGATAAAAATTTAAATGACTAACAGTATGTTGGGAAAAGTTCTTCGCCTGGTACGAGCTAAAAACCTTGTGATTGTAGTTCTTACCATGTATGCTATGCGCTTTTTTATTATGCAGCCATTGCTAAACAGCAAGCATATGAGTTTGCAGCTTGGTGAGTTACTTTTCATGCTTCTTGTACTTTCTACAGTGCTTATAACCGCAGCAGGGTATGTAATTAACGACTATTTTGATACTCGTACCGATTTGATAAACAGACCCAAAACAGTAATTGTGGGCAAAGATTTATCGCGTCGGTTTGCCATTATCTTGCACTGGACATTGAACATAATAGGTGTGCTTTTAGGTGTTGTAGTATCGTTTGCCATAGGCAAACCTTTTCTCACACTAGTATTCCTGTTCGTTCCCGGATTACTTTGGTTTTACTCCACATCCTACAAACGTCAATTCCTCACAGGCAATATCTTGGTGGCAACGCTAACCGCTATTGTTCCGCTAATGCCACTACTTTTTGAACTACCCCTTATATACACTACTTATTGGCAACTATTCGCCTTGTCCTCGTCCATTTTTAACGAGATAATTTACTGGGTGGTTGGATACGGAATCTTTGCTTTTATCCTAACTCTATTCCGCGAAATTGTTAAGGATATTGAGGATGTTGAGGGCGATAATGAGTTTGGCCGTCGAAGCCTTCCCGTTGTACTGGGAACCAATATGGCTCGTAACATTGGAGCGGCCATTCTAATGTTTACCATTATTGTTTTAACCTATCTGTTTGGTGCGTATTTAAACTATTTATCCAGTGGTCAGTTCGATTACTTCACCTTTGTATATATGATTGTAGGGCTGGTAATACCTATTTTCATACTTATTATCAAATTATTTTCTGCAAACACTAAGCGCGACTATCATTGGATTAGCAACTTTTCCAAAATTGTTATGCTCATAGGTATTTTATACTCAATTCCATTTAGGTTTTTAGTGGTATAGCGTTCCCCAGTTTGGTTTGCTTATACTAATCCACACTCCACAATTGTAGTAGTTTGTGCTGCATAATTCGTTACTTTGTATTTCATAACAACTAGTATTTATGGTTAATTTCGATAGGTTTACCCTGGATAATGGTCTGAGGGTCATAGTTCATACTGATTCATCCACTCCTCTTGTTTCAGTCAACTTGCTGTATAATGTGGGTTCAAAGCATGAAAACCCAAACAGAACAGGGTTCGCTCATCTGTTCGAGCATCTTATGTTTGGCGGATCGGTAAATATTCCCAATTACGATGATCCCATTGAACGTGCCAGTGGTGAAAACAACGCCTTTACCAGTAGCGATATCACGAACTATTACATAACGCTGCCCAAGCAGAATATCGAGACAGCTTTTTGGCTCGAGAGCGATAGGATGCTTAGCCTGGCCTTTTCGCAGCAAAGCCTCGATGTGCAGAAAAGCGTAGTGGTGGAAGAGTTTAACCAGAGATATTTAAATCAACCTTATGGCGATGTGTGGTTACTACTGCGCCCCTTGGCCTATAAGGTTCATCCTTACCAATGGCCAACCATTGGTAAAGAGCCCGCGCACATAACTGATGCTACGCTCGATGAGGTTAAGAACTTTTTCTTTAACCATTATGCGCCCAACAACGCTATCCTTTGCGTTGCCGGCGATTGCACTTTGGCTCAGGTTGAGGCATTGGCCAAAAAGTGGTTTGGCTCAATTCCCCGTCGAGAAATTAGCGCAAAGGAACTATTAAAAGAGCCCGCTCAGGACGCCCAGCGTCGTTTGGAGGTGAAACGTAACGTTCCATTCGACTCTCTTTACATTGCATACCATATGTGCCATAAGCAGCACCCCGACTATGCTACCACCGATTTGATTAGCGATATCTTATCCAACGGAAAATCATCGCGCCTTTTCCAAAGTTTGGTGAAGCAACAAAATATTTTCAGTACAATCGATGCGTTTATTACTGGCGATATCGATGAGGGATTATTCGTAATTACTGGCCGCCCTGCCGATGGTATAAGCCTTACTCAGGCTGAGGAGGCAATTTACAAGGAGTTGAATAACATGATAATTAACCCTATAGATGCAGATGAATTGAACAAGGTGAAAAATCGGTTCGAGTCAACCTTTACCTTTGGTCTTACCAGCACAACCGAAAAGGCTATGAATTTATGCTATAACGAGCTACTAGGTGATGCTAACCTTTTAAACCAAACCGTAGAGGCCTACCGTAGGGTTACTCCAGAGAGCATAAAACGAGTAGCCAGTTCGTTGTTCCGAGAAGAGAATTCATCAGTATTGTTTTATTATGCTGATACAAAACAGCAATAATAAGATATAAATGACATTCATTACATCTAAAAATATATTTTATAATGATAAATAGAACTGTAGCTCCTCCCATATATTTAGCTGATGGATTAGATTTTCCTAAACCCAACAGCATAGAATTACCCAACGGCAGTAAGTTGCTAATTATTAACGAGGGCGATGTGGATGTTTGTCGTGTTGATATTGTATTTAATGCAGGATCACGTTATCAGCAGCGTAAATTGGTTGCCATGAGTACCATGTCGTTAATGCCAGAGGGTACAGCAAGCAAGTCGTCGCAGGAGATATCGGAGTACTTCGATTATTGGGGATCTTTTATAGGCATAAGTGCCGATAAGGATTATGCAAAGGCTACAGCCTACTCGCTTACCAAGTACTTACCCCAAACTCTTCAGATGCTGGAGCAGGTGATAAAGGAGCCCTCGTTCCCTCAGGCCGAACTCGATGTTTGGAAACGTAGAGGTAAGCAAACGCTAACGGTTGAAATGGACAAAGCATCTACCTTGGCACGTATGGAGTTTTTTAAAACCCTTTTTGGACAGGAGCACCCCTATGGTGCTTTTGCAATTCCCACAGATTATGATGACTTGGAGCGAAACGAGTTAGAAAATTACCATCGTAATTTTATTGGTTCCCAAGGAGCTACCATAATCTTATCGGGGAAACTTTCCGACAGCAATATCGAAACCCTTATCAAACATTTTGGCGAAGAGCAATGGGGAACTTCTAGTTCCAATGGAAGTTTTAGTCCAAGTAGCGGTGAAACTGATAAGCGTCAGGTGTTTTCGATCAAGCAGGGAGCACTCCAATCGGCTATAAGGGTGGGGCGCGAACTTTTTAATCGTTCGCATCCCGACTATCCCGACTTGGCCGTGGTGAATACTATACTTGGTGGGTATTTTGGTTCAAGGCTTATGAAGAATATCCGCGAAGATAAGGGGTTTACTTATGGTATTGGTTCGTACCTACTCACTTTCCGCGATAGTGGTGCTTTTATAATATCCACCGAAGTGGGGGCGGGTTATACTAAGCAAACGCTGCAGGAAATTCGCAATGAGTTGCAACGACTGACCACAGAGCCTGTACCCGAGGATGAGCTGAATCGGGTTCGAAGCTACCTAATGGGCGAGGCCCTTAGGAGTTTAAATGGCCCTTTTGCCATTGCCGATAACATTATGAGCCTTCATAATTTCAACAACCTCGACTACGACTTTTATCAAAGGCTAATGTCCTCTATAAAAAATATTACTCCAAAGCGTATTATGGAAATAGCAACCAAATGGCTTAACCCCGATTTGCTTGTTGAATGCGTTGCTGGCGCTGATAATCCTTTTTAATATTCAGCTATTTAGCAGAGATAGGTTGATAGTGTTTTAATTCTGATAAAAAATGAATACTATTCACTAATTTTATAACTTTGACCGTTTAAGCATTAGTACGAAAACTATTCTCTTTAATATTGACTGGTTAGAAAGGCATTTTGCTATGAATTTTAGAGCCATACTCATCTCCATAATAACAGTCTTTTTATCCCATTGGGTGTGCATTGGTTATACACAGCAGGAAAACAAACCTTTGGCCCCATTTTTAAATGTTGTTACGGTTGACCCCTTAACCGGAACTACCTCGTTGAGTTGGACAGAACCTAGCATTAATCCGTTATATCCACCTCCAACAGGCTATATTGTGTACAGGCGGGCAACCGATGAGTTTGGTAATACAGACCTGTTTGAAATAGCAACAGTTGATGAGGATACTAAATCATATACTGACATAGAAGTGGATGCCTCCCAGGGTGTTTTTTCGTATACTGTCGCCTCCAATGGTTTAACCGAACCCAGTACACAATCCATTGAGCATAAAACGATTCATTTAACTGCTCAATTCGACTCATGTCGAAATGGCTTGTCACTAAAATGGACTCATTATGTGGGATGGGGAAATAGAATCGAAAAATATCTTGTTTACTGGGGCGAGGGGCTAGATTTTGACACCTATTCTCAAGATACTGTATCTGGTTTCAGAAATGAGGCTTTTATCGATTCTATTCCGGTTAACAGTCAATTCAATTTATTTGTTGAAGCCATCAAGGAAAAATCGGAAGAGTCTGACTCCGATATTAGATCCCGATCAAACCTGGCCTTAATAAGTACTAAGGTAGCTATTCCTCCCAAGTATATGAATATGGACTCTTTGATTGCTCGCGATAATCAAACCGAGTTACATTTTTCCATTGATGCCCTTACTGAGTATAGGAACTTTTCGGTTGTGCGCTGGGAACAAGCTGACTCTGTAAAGTCGATTTTTTCAGCTAAAAATCTTTATCAGTTTACCGATCCTAAAACAACATATTTTGCCGATACTTCAGACTCTTGGGCTGCACGATCGCGACAATTTTATTACAAAATTAACGCATACGATGGTTGCAATAGGTTGGAGAGTGTATCAAACTTATCGAATACTATGATTCTTAGGCTATACCCACGAGGATTGTCCGTAAATCTATCTTGGGATCCCTTTTACTCATCGCAGAACAATAATATTAGATACAAGATATATCGTCAGGCCTTTAATCCCGATCCGCTTACTCCCGATCTTATTTTCAATGAGCTTAACCCAACGGAGAATAAGTATGTCGATAACTTATCCGATTTTTCTGGACAGGGTTTACTCCCTCAGTTTTGCTATTTTATTGAGGCCTATGAGGAGTTAGATAACCTTGGTAATCATCGGCTAAGTCGATCGCGAAAGGTATGTGCCGAGGTAACACCTGAAATCGCCATGCCCAATGCTATCGATCCCACCAGCCAAATTGTTTACAACTCAATTCCCCGAAATATTTTTGCCCCTACCATATCGTTTGAGGCTGACTACAAGCTAATTATTTACAGTAGATGGGGCGATATTGTGTACGAAGGAACTAACGAGGGGTGGAATGGTCGTATGCCCAACGGAGACCTAGCCAAAGAGGAAACCTACATTTATCGTCTTGAGGTGTACACTCCATCCATGCGCTCCGTTTCTAAAACTGGCTATGTAACAGTAATATATGGGCCAAATTAAATTATCTGTAAGTAGGCAGTATAGCTGAAAATATATTACCACATTTTTTTGTAACCCCTTTTAACTTAACCCAATATTCATTATCATTGCTATAGATATGTTATTTTGTTAAGCCAAAAGAATTGCAGCAATTTTACTTTTATGGATTTACAAGATCAGAATGATAAACAGCTAATTAGGGAGGAGTTTGACGACTTGCTTAAAAACTGCTCGCGCTGTAAAAGCGATGAGGATTTTAAGCTGGTGAACAAAGCATTTAATCTGGCTAACGAAGCGCACAAGGGGGTAAAACGGAAATCCGGAGAACCTTACATATTGCATCCCATTGCCGTGGCAAAAATTGTTGCCACCGAGATTGGCCTTGGCCCCAAGGCCATTGCTTGTTCGCTTATGCATGATGTGGTGGAGGATACTGATTATACCATTGATGATATTGAGCGGCTGTTCGACAAAAAGGTAGCCACCATTATTGATGGTCTTACCAAGATTGCCGAGGTTTTCGATGCAAACTCATCACTGCAAGCCGAGAATTTCCGCAAAATGCTGTTAACGCTAACCGACGATATACGGGTTATTCTGATAAAGCTGGCCGATAGGCTGCACAATATGCGAACCCTCGATTCGCTCCCCGCCCATAAACAGATGAAAATTGCCGGGGAAACCATTTATCTATACGCACCTCTTGCCCATAGATTAGGCCTTTACAACATAAAAACGGAACTCGAGGATTTGAGCCTTAAGTATCGATATCCAAAGGTTTTCGAGGATATTCGCAGTAAGATAGAGGGGACTGAAAAACGGCGAATGCAGCTAATTAACTCCTTTTCGCTGCCTATTATCCAAAAGCTCGAAGAGAATAATATCGATTTTGATATTAGCGGTAGGTCTAAATCAATATACTCTATCTGGAAAAAAATTCAAACAAAGAATGTTGCATTTGAGGATATTTACGATCTGCTGGCCATTCGTATTATATTCAATCCGTACCCTCATATACCCGAGAAAACCCAATGCTGGCACATCTACTCATTAATAACCGATATTTATAAACCCAAACCCGATAGAATTCGCGATTGGGTTAGCACCCCCAAAGCCAATGGATATGAGGCTTTGCATTGCACAGTGATGGGGCCAAGTGGTCAGTGGGTTGAGGTGCAAATCCGGTCGCAGCGTATGAACGAGATTGCCGAAAAAGGATTTGCTTCGCACTGGAAGTATAAAGATTCTGATATGTCGACCCAAGAGAGTGTATTTGAAAAGTGGATTGCTCAGGTACGCGATCTTTTGGAAAACCCTCAAACCGATGCCCTCGACTTTCTGGATGAGTTCAAGCTTAACCTATTCTCTTCGGAGATTATTGTATTTACACCCAAGGGCGATACCAAAACCCTTCCCAACGATTCCACAGCCCTTGACCTAGCCTACGAGATCCATACCGAAATTGGTAACAAGGCTATTGGAGCTAAGGTGAACCACAAGTTGGTACCCTTGAGCCATACCCTTACTAGCGGCGATCAGGTTGAGATCATTACCGCCAGTACCCAAAAACCATCATGGGACTACCTAAAGTTTGTGAAAACCGCCAAGGCTCAGTCGGCTATAAAAGCTGCATTTAAAGCCGAAACCAAGAGTCGTATTGAAAAAGGCAAGTCGATGGTTGAGAAAAAACTTGCCGAGTTTGGAATTCAGCCCTCATCGCGCGTGTTTAAAAAGATTTTACCAGCTTACGAAGTAATTTCAAAGGATGAGCTGTATAGCAAGGTGGGGTCGGGGTTAATTTCGTTGGAGAACCTTAAAAAGGTGCTCAAAAAGAATACCAAGAGCAAATGGATAAGGTACTGGGAACTTCAATTCTCCAAATCGGCTCATCGAAAAAAAATTCAGCAAAAGGAGCTCTCCGGTGATGAGGGGAAAACATTTAAGTTCGATACAAAAAAGCCGTATCTGCTCCGCGAGCAAACCGATAAAGAAGACACCTCGTATATTGTAGCCCCCTGCTGCAATCCAATACCAGGCGATGATGTTATTGGTTTCGTAACCGCAGAGGAGAATGTTGTTGTACATAAAGCAACATGCCCAGAGGCCATTAGGTTGATGTCTCGCCATGGCGACCGCATCGTATCGGCCAAGTGGACCACCCACAAAGTGCTATCGTTTCTTGCCCGAGTGGAGGTTCGTGGTATGGATCGGGCAGGAATCCTTAGTGAGCTGGTTAAAATTATCTCCGATGAATTACAGGTAAACATTCGGAAGCTTCACATCGAAAGTCACGATGGCATTTTTGAGAGCTCTATCGATTTGTATGTTCACAATGCAGCCAACCTAAACAATCTTATTGGTAACGTAATGCGAATTAAAGGAGTCGCCTCTGTAAAAAGAATCGAAAGTTTTGATAGTTAAAGGTTGGTTAACAGTATGTAAAACAAGTTGATACGCTTCTCGGTAAAAAAACTTCGAAAAACTTGAAACTATCCCATACAATTACTATTTTTATCTGTTCTAAATTTAAACTACTGTCACCATGGGATGCGATAATACATTAGACTCCGTAAAAAAAATTTTTATTGAGTACCTCGAGAAGAAGGGACATAGGAAGACACCAGAGCGATTTGCCATTATTGAGGAGATATACTCCCGCGAGGGTCACTTTGATATTGAGACCCTATACATCTACATGAAGAATAAGAACTATAGGGTTAGCAGGGCAACATTGTACAACACCATTGAGCTATTGTTGGAGTGTAACCTGGTTGTAAAACATCAGTTTGGAAAAAATATTGCTGTTTTCGAGAAAGCTTATGAGTGTCGCCAGCACGATCATTTAATCTGCACTCAATGTGGAAGTGTTATTGAGTTTTGCGATCCTCGCATTCAGGAGATAAAGAGTACCGCCAGTAAATCGATGAACTTTAAGATTACCCATCACTCGCTTTATTTCTATGGCATATGCAGTAAGTGTATGAAGGCAAAGAGTGACGAGAGCCCAATGTAAATTGAGCCATTAAATACTGTTGTACATTATTCTTTTTTTACCTCAAAATTTTTGGAAACAACTCCTAAAAAGTTGTAACTTTATATCATGAAATCTGCAGGATGCCGGACCTACAATGGCCGGCATTTATTGCGCATTTCCCAACCAATTTAAGCGTTATCAGTATGAAAGTTGATGTACTTCTTGGCCTTCAGTGGGGCGATGAGGGTAAAGGAAAAGTTGTTGATGTACTAACCCCAAACTACAATGTTATTGCCCGTTTTCAAGGAGGACCCAATGCAGGTCACTCCCTCGAGTTTAACAACATTAAGCATGTTTTACACACTATCCCCTCGGGTATTTTTCACAAACAGTCAATCAATATCATTGGTAATGGGGTAGTTATCGATCCGGTGATATTTGCCAAGGAAATTGCATCACTCCGTAAAATGGGACTTGAGCCTACAACAAACCTTTTCATCTCAAAGAAGGCACACCTAATTATTCCATCGCACCGCGAACTCGATGCTGCTTCCGAAGCCGCTAAGGGAAAGGAAAAAATTGGTTCTACGCTCAAAGGGATTGGCCCCACTTATATGGATAAAACTGGTCGGAATGGCCTTAGGGTTGGCGATATTATTAGGAATGATTTTACTGAACGTTACAACCAGCTTAAGGCAAAGCATAAGGATATTCTTGTACAGTACGACTACAAAGCCAACATTGAGCAGCATGAGGCCGATTGGTTTGCCGGGTTGGAGATAGTTAAACAATTTCAACTTATTGACTCGGAGTACCAAATTAATAGCTATCGGAAGGAGGGACAAAAAATACTAGCCGAGGGAGCACAGGGATCGTTGCTCGATATCGATTTTGGATCGTATCCTTTTGTAACATCTTCCAATACCATATGTGCTGGGGCATGCATCGGTTTGGGCTTGGCACCTAGTGCAATTGGAGAGGTTTATGGTATTTTCAAAGCGTATTGCACTCGGGTAGGGTCGGGTCCATTCCCAACCGAACTCGAGGATGAGGTAGGGCAGAAGCTGCGCGATGAGGGCAATGAGTATGGATCAACTACGGGCCGTCCACGCCGCTGCGGCTGGCTCGATTTGGTTGCTCTAAAATATGCCGTGATGATCAATGGGGTAACAGCCTTGATTATGACCAAAGCCGATGTGCTCGATACATTCAAATCTATTAAGATCGCAACATCTTACAAAGTGAATGGTGTGGAAACGCAAATTATGCCTTACGAGTTTGATGCTGAGATAGAACCCGTTTACAGGGAGTTTAAGGGATGGAATACGTCCCTTGCTAGTTTAAGAGCTGAAAATGATTTCCCCGCAGAGCTGGCTGACTACATCAAATTTATTGAGGTTGAAACAGGGGTTCCTGTAAAAATTGTTTCTGTTGGTCCCGATAGGGAAGCCACAATAGTTAGAAAGTAAATTATAAAAGTATTATTCTTGTTTTCAGGTTTAAAAAAATGGGGTGTCTGAGCAGGCACCCCATTTTTTAATTAAGGGCAGAATCTACCTAGCAATTACCAAGCGACTGGAAGTTATTACCTTACCATTATCTACCTTTATGATATATACGCCATCAGGCAAATGCGAGAGTGAGATCTCGTGTTTTCCATTGACCAGTGAGTTTGTTAAAAGTAAATGGCCTGAAATGCTGTAAATGTTTAGCTGTACAGGTTCGTATACATCAATAGTTACTGACCCCTTGCTTGGGTTAGGATAGAATTCAATAACTTTCCCTTTAGTATTTGTTGAGACACTTAACCCGTTAATTGGAATGCAATCCGACATTTCTGAGCAACCCAAATAGTAAACTTCCACTGCAAACGAGCCATTATGAGTAGGCGAAAAACTTTGATTTGTAGCACCTTGAATAGGCTCAAAATTATTGTTGCAATCTAACCATTGGTATTCTGCATTTATTGCATTAGCTGTAAGTATATTATTCTCCACAGATACAGAAACATCAACCTCAACTACTCCCAGTGTTAGTACCACTGTTGAATCGCAGCCCAGAGCGGATTGGAATACCTTAGTGTACTCACCCGCATCGGTGAGCGTTTGGCTTCCAAAGATGTACTCATCACCTTGACAAATGGCGTTTTCCACATCAATATGGTAAACTGGATTTACCGTGAGGGTAAGCACCACGGTGGAATCACATCCATGGACTGATTGGAATACCTCGGTAAATTCTCCCGCCTCGGTAAGCGTTTGCGTTCCTAAAATATACTCATGGCCCTCGCAGATTGCAACAGACGCCACCTCGTTGTAGACTGGGTGTACGCTAAGGTCAAGCGTTACAATGCTATCGCACCCCAAAATGGTTTCAAAGCTGTGGATATACTCGCCAGATTCGGTGTAATCCACTCCATTGAAAGTAAAGATCTCGCCCTGGCAAATCGACTTATCAACGGTAATGTGGTACGTTGGATTTACCGTAAGCGTTAGCACTACGGTGGAGTCGCAGCCCAGAGCGGATTGGAATACCTCAGTGTACTCACCCGCATCGGTTAGCCTTTGGCTTCCAAAGATGAACTCATCACCTTGACAAATGGTGGCCTCGTCGGTTTCGTTAAAGGTTGGATTTACCGTAAGCGTTAGCATCACGGTGGAGTCGCAGCCATAAACGGACTGGAATACCTCAGTGTATTCGCCCGCATCTGTTAGGGTTTGGGTGCCAAAGATGTACTCATCGCCTTGACAAATGGTTGCCTCATCGGTTTCGTTATATACTGGGTTTACGGTAAGCGTTAAAACCACAGTGGAATCGCAGCCTCCAACGGATGTGAAAATCTCGGTGTACTCGCCAGTTTCGTTAAGCGTTTGCGTTCCGAAAATATACTCATCGCCAAAACAAATAGAAGTTTCGTCAGTTACGTTGAATACAGGAGTAATGTTAAGGGTTAGCGTTACCGTTGAGTCGCACCCTAACACCGATTGGAATATCTCTTCGTACACCCCAGCCTCGGTGAGAGTTTGACTGCCAAATGTATAGCTGTCGTGCTGACAAATGGTAACCTCATCGGTTTCGTAGTAAATAGGATTAACCGTAAGGTTTAGGGTTACAATACTATCGCATCCGTTTATACTTGTTAGGTTGTGGATGTATTCACCAGTTTCAGTATAATCGATCCCTCTGTAGTTAAATGTTTCGCCTTGGCATATGGTATCAAAAAGTGCCGTAGTGTAGCTTGGGTAGATTTCAATTTGGTGTAGCTGCATTTTGGTACAGCCTCCGGGATTGGTTAGCTGAAGTCTAACCTCATAGATACCAGCCTCTGTATAGGTATGGGTAATATCTCCTAAAGTTGTGTATTCTGCAGTCCCATCATTATCCATATCCCATGCATAAGTAGTTTCGGGATACAGGTTGGTTGACTCGTCGGTAAATGTAACTACTCCATTCACACAGGTATTCTCAAATGAGAATTCTGGTTCCGACTCCAAACAGCCTTCAACGGTAAACTCGCCGTACTCGTAGATACCCCAGGTAAAATCCTCATTCATAAATCGTACAAAGATAGTATGGCTGCTGCCTTGGGTAAATCCTGTTGTTGGAACATCGAGGGTGAAGTTGGCCTTGTTGCCTTGGGCAAATACTATTGGGGTACCATTGCCAATGCCGGGATCGGTATCAATAAAGTACTCAGCATCGGAAAGCATAAAGGTTTGCGAACTAACGTTTGGTTGAACGTAAATGGTTCGCGCTTCGAAATGCCCCCACAATTCGTTTTCGTCCATAAAACGAATAAAGAGCGTATGGTATCCCGATTCCAGTCCGGTAGTTGAGATATCAGCAGTAAAGTTTATATCAACTCCCGGAGTTATTGGAATTGATGTGCCATTCCCAATTCCAGGGTCAGTATCGAAGAAGTATTCAGCAGCAATAAGTTCTGGAACCTCTGAACTTGATTGCGATTGAACATAAACCGTGCGTCCTTCGGTATGTCCCCATAGCCCATTCTCATCCATAAAGCGGATAAAGAGGGTATGGTATCCCGGGTCGAGTCCACTTGTGGGAAGTTCAGCAGTAAAATCAACCTCCATTCCAGAAGTTATGCTTATTGGAGAGCCATTGCCTATGCCGGGATCGGTATCGTAAAAATACTCCGCTCCTGCAAGTACGGGTGTGGTTGAGCCTGAATGTAGCTGTACGTAAACTGTTCGTCCCTCAAGGTGCCCCCATAGCCCATTCTCATCCACAAAGCGGATAAATAGGGTATGGTATCCCGGCTCAAGCCCAGTTGTGGGAATATCAGTCGTAAAATCAACCTCCATTCTAGCAGTAAAGCCTATTGGTGTTCCGCTGCCTATTCCGGGGTCGGTATCGAAGAAGTATTCTGCACCAACAAGTTCAGGATCGGTAAACTCCATATTGGGTTGAATGTATACGGTGCGACTCTCGTAGTGTCCCCAAACGTTATCCTCGTTGGCAAAACGTATAAATAGGGTATGGTAGCCAGCCTGTAACCCGGTTAGCGGGATATCAGTAGTAAAATCAATATCGGTTCCTGTTGTAATGGTTATGGGAGTGGCCGTCCCCAATCCAACATCGGTATCGAAGAAGTACTCCGCCCGGGTTAGGTTCTGCGCAATTGCTCCGCTGCTTGTAAGGTGCAAAATGCACAAAAAACAGTAAATTCTATTAGTAGCTTTCATCGCTCACTGTAGATTGATAAGCTACTGCTGGCTGGTGGCCTCAATTTTTACCTGGAGCGTTCCGTCGATTGGCAAGGTGGGGTTTAGTACGTTCATCTTGTAAATCTGTGGCAGGGTAGGCATGGCGCTGGTTTGCCAGGGAACCAGTTCCCCTCCGGGGAATGGGTAAAGCCCACCATAAATACCAATATCGGTGTCATCGGTTCCTGCAGCAAGGCCCGGAGAACCGATATCGAGGTGGTAATCGTAGCTGTAATTAAACCAGTAATTAGAAACGCTAACAAAAGCTGGGTCTGAATCAACAATATTACCCTCGCAGCTATTTAGGGTGCAGCTTAAGCCATCTCCGTAATAGCCATATATTATATTGTTGGTAAATGTGCAATTAGNNACCGCCACAAAAGATGTTATTAATAAACTGACAATTTTTTACAGAAGCAAAGAAGTTGTCGGTCCAGGAAGTACTTCTTGTGAAGACATTATTCGAAAAAATTACCGAGGCGACATTCAAGTATTGTATGCTAGCATTGATTATATTATTTTCAATATTTGAGTTGGCAAGCCCAGATTTTGTATTTGTTGACTGAGAAATTGTGCTGATTATATTGTTTCTAATATTCCAAAAGTTCCATCCGGTATAGGTGTTGTTATAGAAAGAAATGGAACCATCAATTCTATTTCTATAAACTTGAATATAGTTAATATCACTGCCCTCCACGGTAATATTGCCCTCAATGTAAAACCCCATAATGGTTGATTCGCTGGGGTTATTCTCGCCATCGCTGGTGAAAGTTATACCGTAAAGCTTTGAGGCCAGTCGGTATTGAGTGTAGGGGTTGTAGCCTGCTCCAATTAGGGTTAGCGGCTTATTGATTGATATGTATGTTCCAGGAGTTGTGGCCGCGTAGTAGGTTTCCGAGCCGCTTACCAGAATAGTATCCTCGGGGCTGGCTGCATCAATGGCATCCTGCAGATTGGTGTAGTTGCCAGGGTTGTTAGCATTGTTGTTCACAATAAGTATTGCAGGTTGGGCACTTGCTCCCCAGAGCAAAAGTGCAATGGTAAAAAGGGTAGTAATTGTTCTCATAGTTGTAATTTTTTTTGTTGGTATTGAGTTAATTGTATTGCGTTTAGATGTTAAAAAAAGGAAGAGGGGGATCTCTCGATGTAATGACACTGAAATTTGCAGCCAGGGATTATCGTTCCCCTCTCTTCCCATTTAATTATGAGCATTATCCATTTACTTTAAACGCCAGTTTCCCCAGGTGTCAAACACATCGCTGCTAATGTTGGTCTGCGGATTTTGCTCCTTTTGGTTAACTAGAACCGATCGGGTTGCCACATTGTGCTTTAGGTAGTCCGATAGCTCCTGATAGGTAATATCGCCCTTGGTCTCCTTTAGTTTTTGTAGCAGATGGTAGGTAAACATGCCGTGGTTTTTTTCTTTCCATGGCAGGGCCGACTGATCGCCCGAGGTGGCTGCGAAAACCACCAGGTTACCCTTTAGCACGTTTTCCCTAGGGCGTAACTTTACTCCACGTGCGGCAATTAGCCCCTGCTCGCGACCTCCACCGCTAAAACAGGCATCGAGGAAAACGGTAACCCGTTTCGATGGATGCTCGGTGAGCTTGGCGTAAAAATCGGTGAGCTTAATGGCAAATTGCAGGTCGGCTCCGCTAACATCAACAGGAATAAGATATGGCTCCTGGGTTTTCTCGTCGGGGAAACCATGACCTGCGTACATAACAAACACCTCCGATTTTCCCTCGCCAATCTTTATTATTGTATTTATCTGGCTAATGGCTCTGTGCATCTCCATGGCTGTGGCGTTGGTTCGAAGTATCACATTCTCCTCGGGAACGCCCATAATGTTAGTGGCATAGTTACTAAACGATTCGGCATCGCTTACCGCAAACTCAACATTCGACTCGGTTTTTAGTCCCCGCTGATACGACGAGTAATCCTCGTTCCCTATGATTAGCGCGTAGCGGTTGGGATTTCTGCTGGCAGCCTTGGGTATATCAATATCCACATCCGATTTTAGCGTTGGCTTTGGTGTTGCAGTGCCCTGCGCTTGGGTTGTAGTTGCCAGCATGGGTGCACTTAGGTTCCCTTGTGCCCCTTCGTTTAGCCGTGCGCTGGCAATCTTTCTGTCGCCATATTTTCCTGTCGATTCGGTTACAAACACCTCTATGGGCACATCGGGGCGGATATACCGCGTGTTGGTCATCACCTCAAGATCGAACACCTTTGTTTCGTTGGGCGTTAGCTGGGCCACAAAGAATTCTGGTTCACTCACGATAAACGCATTATCGGGTAGCTCAAACTTCACCTTTACGCTGTAGGCAGGGGCATCACCCTTGTTCTGAACCTTTAGGCTTAGCTTAAACTTGCTCCCTTTGGATATTATATCGGAGCCAATGGGAGTAAAGCTATGCTCATGCAGAACCACCAAGGGAACTTCCTGCTTTCTTGTTACAATTGCCAGCTCCGCAGGCGAACAGCTGTATCCTCGGCTTTCGGTTATAGTGATGCTGAAATTTGCTGTGGCAGAGGCTATGGATTCGTTGGCCTGTATGGATACTCTCGCCGATTTGGTTTGTCCTGCCGCAATGTCACCAACCTCTATGAATGGAGAGAAGGTGAGCCCGCTAACATTGTTCTGCTCGGTTACAAATAGTTTCACCATTTTGGCAACGCCATTTCCCGTATTGCTAATGGAGATATCGATGAATGATTGCTCGCCCGCATTGATAATATTGTTCTTATTGGCATCGGTAAAAAGTACCGACTTTAGGGCGAGCTGCGGTGTCTTAGTTTCCACAACAGCCTGTACTACCTTTACCTCTTCGGGTTTTGTTGTGCTTGCCGTTGTTTGCGAGGGGGCAACTGTTGAGAAGATATGTAGATCTCCGACATCCCAAAGAGACATATCGCTGCTGCGCAGGTTGGTGGCCAAAATACTTTTACCGTTGGGGTTTAACCCTACAGAATAAACAATTTCGCCCAGAGAGGGCGACTTGTAAACCTCTGTGCCACTCACAGCGCTCCAAACAATAAACGTTTTATCGTGCGATCCGCTCACCACGTACTTGCCATCGGCGCTATAGGAAAGGCACTGTACCCAGTTTCGGTGACCCTTCAACTCGTACTTTAGTGCACCTGTTGAACTGTAAATCCTAATGTACCTATCGTCTCCACCCGATGCGAATGTTTCACCTGTTGGGCTATAAACAACGCACCTAACCCAACCCCTGTGGTCGCTAATGGTGTGGAGTGTTGTCCACCTTGATGTGTCCCAAATTATTAGCGAACCGTCGGCTGATCCAGAGATAAGCGATGTCCCATTGGGGCTAAAGTCAAGCGAGGTAACTGTTTTGGAGTGTTTGCTTAGACTTTGCAAAAGCCGGCCAGAGGATAGTTCCCAAATCCGAATGGTATTATCATCGCCACCCGATGCCAATAGGTTGTTTTGCGGATTTACTGCTAGTGCACAAATATCACCGGAATGACCCGTTAAATTCCTAGCTATTGATGCTTTGTCAATATCCCAAATGTAAACCTTGCTGTCCTTTCCGCCCGAAATAAGCAGCTTGCCATCGCGGCTAAAGGCTAAGGCTTTTGTCCATTGGTCGAGCCCTGTTAGTTTACGGTATAGGTTAGTATTGTTGTAATCCCAAACAATAAGTTCGTTGTCATCACCTGCAGTTGCAAGGTATGCACCATCGTAGCTAATGGTTGAGGTGATCACGTTGTGCCTTTTATCTCCAAACGATTTTAGCTTGCTAACCTGTCCTGCAAGCGAGGTGCAAGCCAAAACCAATGCGAGAAGTGCTACTAAACCTTTTGCCATTGTGCATACGGATTAAGTATTGCAAGCGATTAAATATCCTTAGAGCGTAGGAAGCTGAATTTCAATCCAACCTCGACCTTGGCAGAGGTGAAGTTCTCGGGTTCAAGATTGGATTCTTCTAAATCGGCCTTGTTTATGCTGATAAATGAGTATCCGCCGTGAACAAATAACCCAAGGTTGCTGCTGATGTTGAAGTCGAATCCAATACCAGGGTAGAGCCCAATGCCAAAACTTTGCTGTGGAGTATTGTTGTAGGCCGATGGGCTGGTTAGGCTATAGTACCACTCGTCGTATTCCTGTTCGGAGCCGCCCAAAGCAATCCATGAATCGCGCCTATTATCGATGTAATTAATATCGGTGTAGTTAAATGTTACCTCCACAAAAACGTAGGGATTAAATCGCTTTCCGTATGCCATATTAATGCGTGGGAAAACGCCAATCCCAAGGTTGTACATATTGAGCTCGTTCATACCTTCATCGAGAATGCTACCTTCCTGGGTGATGTTCCATGATAGGAAGTTGTTTTCAACCCGCTCGCCATTGGCAGTGTACTCGTCAATATATTCCCAATCGCCAATGCGCTCCATGGTAACCCCAACACCAAGCGAAAAAGTTCGGTTTAGGTTAAACATTACGGTGCCAGTAAAAGAACCCCCTCGTTCAAAATTTGAAAAGAGGTAGGGCATAAGCCATGTGTTTAGGTATGTTCCATTCTGCGATAGGTAGATATACTCGCTTTGCCCAACCGGTTGAATTGCACCTATCGAAACGTTAAGCGTAACCTTATTCTCGAATTGGGCAAATAGATTGCTTGTTGTGAGTATTAGCAGTGTGGCCAATACATATGTTATTTTTGATGATTTCATGGCTACTGTTTTTTATGTTGAGGTATGAACTTGTCCGAAACGATATCGATGCTAGCCGCTGCTTTCTTAAATGCAATGTTTTCGGTGGGGGTAAGGTCAAAGAGGGTTGGTCCCTGGTTCTCATCAAAAGCCAAAATATCAGATTTGGTTTTGTACAACCCCTTTGCACCGCAAGTCATCGATACGGACTGGTTAATCACATTGGGATAGTTGAAATGCGTTCCCCTATATGCATAGAAATATTGGGTAGTATTAACGTAAAACCGCATTTCGTTTGAGTATTGGGCGTAGTGGTAACCCAAATTATATTTTACACCATCGGAGGGGAGCTGACAATTTATGGTAACCTGATAGTCTGTTCCCCAGTTGCTATGTATTGGTCCAAGTGTGTATTCGCTATAGTTGGTGGTGTACAGGTAGTAAAAATCTGTACCAACATTTAGGTTAAATGTTTGCGTATTGTTAGGCAATTCAATTTCGCCAGTCCAAGTTATTGTTAGTCCCAATGGTGTTCCATTGCTAAATTTTTCGGTAGTTAAAGCATTAAGGGTAATGGTTGAGGTGTAAACCTGATAGGTAGTGCTTCCGCCAATGGGGATTGTGCGTGTGTCAAATTCATCGATAGTGATTTCAATAGGGGTGTAGGTTGGGTTTGTAAATGTTACTTCGCGTGGGTTAAGAACATACAGATAGAATTGGTATGCATCGTCCTTTTTATTGCCCGATTTTGAATACCCCACCAGGGTTACGATATATGCCCCCTCCTTGCTGTAGCTGTGTGTTGGGTTTACCACAGTTGATGTAGTACCATCGCCAAAGTACCACTCAAAGTGATCAGCATCAACCGATGAATTTGTAAAGGTCACCGTTTCGTTTACCGCAACAAGGGATGACGAGACGGTAAACGATACGTACGGATCCTCCTCACATCCAGCAAGGAAGAGCCACAAGCCTGCCAGTAGCAGGTGTAGTAATTTTAACTTTTTCATTTCAGCATCATTTTGGTTAGTAAATCTATTTAAGTCAGATTACCATTGGCTGCATGGCATTCTATCTGGCTTCATATCAAAGTTACATCGCGCTGAATATCAAAATGTACCTACTGTATATCCGCTAATTGATTATTGAAATCCGTGGCATTCTTGTTTAAATGCGCTAGACTTAAGTGAGGTTGTAATGAAAAAGATTTTGCTATACATCAAGCATAATAAGGTTTTTCGCTGCCTTGCAATATTTTACACATAAAAAAATGGTGATTTTGGAGTAAGTTTAAAAATATCGCTGTAATTTTATTATTATTTGATACGATGAACCTAATCAGAATCAGGTTGGTAAGGTCGGTTTTCATTGCACTTGCTTTCAGCATTGCAATGTGGAGTTGCAATATTAGCCCCTCCGAGAAATCGGCTATCAATATGCCAATTGATACTCTGCAGGTTTTTGTCCGGACTGCCGACTCCCTTGCCGATATCCGTCCCGATTCGGCCATTCAACTTTACAGGAAAATAATTGATATTTCAACGATAAGATTAAATAGGTTCGGTGACACTGATACCACTAGGGTCGAATTTATTCGTTCAAAGGCATTGGCCCAAAGGGGAATAGCGGTTGCTTTTAGCAACACAGGTAGGTTAACTGATGCTTTGAGCCTTATTGATCAGACCCTGTTGGAAATAGAGGCTTACAGGTACATTTTGCCAAGTCTATACTATCAGGATTATACTGCCCTAGCAAACTCAAAGGGAGTTTTTCAGAAAAAGCTTGGGAACTACACCGATGCTCTTAAAACCTATCAGGATGCGGTGAGCATTGCTTTGCAGTATAACGATAGCGCAAGCATTGCCATTTTTCACACAAATACCGCTAACATTTATCAAGAGATTGGGGAGCCCGAAAAGGCTTTGGAGTATATTTCGAAAGCGCTTGATCTTCACAAAAAGCAGGGTAATGACCGTGGTGTTGCCGTTACCAGCTTAACGTTGGCCAATATACTAAACTCAAGCGGACAATTTGCCGAGGCACTCCCTTACTACCAAACGGCATTAAATTTTTGTGAGACGAATGGTTTAACCGGTAATGTGGGATTAATACAGTCAAACCTAGGTGTTCTGGAAAAACGGCTAGGAAACTATGCTGATGCGGAGGAATATTTTTTAAAGGCGGAAGAGAATTTAGAGAAGGCAGGAAATAAGCAAGGTTTGGCCCTGGTTTATGGCAACTTAGCCGATTTAGAGATTGAAAGACAGAGCTGGGGAAAGGCTATTAATTATGCTTCAAGTCAACTGGCCATAGCCAAGCAAACATCAGCCTTGGTTAATCAGCGCTATGCCTACAAGCATTTGTCGAAGGCCTATGCGGCCATAGGGAACTATTGGGAGGCATACCACAACCATCTACAGTACTCATCCATTAACGATAGCATAATTTCGCTCGAAAAGCGCAACGAGATATCAAGGCTTGAGGCCGTTTTTCAAGATGAACGAAAGACAGAGGAGATTAACCATTTGGCAAGCCTATCGGCAGCGCTTGAGAAAAAGAATACAACTAAAAACTATCTCATTATTTCAATATCGCTGTTGTTGTTAGCAACTATTCTGCTTGCGTTTCTATGGATATATAGCGCCAAGTTAAAGTCGAAGCAGCAAAGGCTAATCCTGGAGCATCAGCTGTTTCGCTCGCAGATGAACCCACACTTTCTGTTCAACTCCCTTTCGGCCATACAGAATATGGTTTATAGAGCCGATAAGCTGGTAGCTGCAGAGCTGGTGGCCAGCTTTGCCAAGTTTATAAGGCTAATCCTCGATAGCTCACGGAGTAATCTTGTGCCGCTACAGTCGGAAATTGAGGCAATCAACCTATTTCTCGACCTGCAGAAGGTGCGGTTTCCCAATCTTTTCAACTACTCCATCACTCTCGATACCCAAACTGATGTAGCTGATATTATGATACCACCGTTGATTGTTCAGCCCTTTGTTGAAAACTCCGTAATTCATGGATTTGCCAAGGATAGAACTGATGGCATGATCCAAATAAAGTTTGTTGAGGCTAACAATAGCTTGTACTGCGAGGTAATTGATAATGGAATTGGTATAAGCAAGGCTAAAGAGAAAAAGGAGGGTACTCACAAATCGTTGGCTACTCAAATTACTCGCGATAGGCTCTCCGTTCTATGCAAGCAGCTCAAATGCAGGGCCAATTTTGAATACGAGGATATTGATTCGGATGGGGGAGGTACTCGCTTAACCTTGAAATTGCCCTTGCTTTTTAGTGATAGCCTGAGTAGGCTTAACTAAATCAACTAACAATTAGTGCCGATGAGCGTATTTATTGTTGATGATGAACAAGCCTCGGTTGAAACGCTGACAACAATGGTTAGCGACTTCTTTCCTAATATCACCATTTTAGGTTGGGCGCACAGCGTTTCCGATGCCATAGCTGGTATAAGGAAATTTAAGCCTAACATTGTGCTGCTTGATATTGAGCTATCGGATGGTTCAGGTTTCGATGTGATTAAAGTTTTCCCTAATCCCACATTCAAAATAATCTTCATTACCGCATTCGATCAGTTTGCTGTGCAAGCCTTTAGGCTTAGTGCAGTCGACTATATTCTTAAACCCGTCAATCCTGTTGAGCTTAGGGATGCCATTGGCAAAGCCATTCATCATAATTCACAGGAAGGGAAGCAGCTCGAACTTTTAACCCTACTTCACAACCTTTCGGAAAGTACAAGGTACGAGAAGCGCATTGTGCTTAAAACCAATGATGACATTCATTTAATTAAAACCACCGATTTATGCCGAATAGAATCGGACGGTGCTTACTGCCATTTTTATCTCGAGAGCGGAAAGCGCATCACTGTTTCGCACAACATTAAGCATTACGAAGATTTACTCTCGGCCTACGGATTTGTACGATGCCACCAAAGCCATATGGTAAACCTTAGGTTTGTCGATAGGTATCAAAAATCCGATGGAGGGATGCTGGTTCTTACTAACGGTAGCCTTGTCCCTGTGTCTTCTCGAAAAAAGGACTCTGTACTATCATCCATTCAGCATCAGGGTATCAACTAGCAACCAAAAACAGGCTGCCCAAAAGGAAAGTACTGGAACATCAATTTTTTAAAAGATGTTTGGGAACTGTTATTCCCTTTGGTACTCCCTTTTGGGCAGCCTGTTTATAAACCCTTATCGGGTTTAGCTAACCTTTAGCACATCGGCAAATGCCTGCTTAAAGGTATCCTTTGGCAAAGCGCCGGCAGCCATTTGTGGCTTTTCGTCCAATGGGATGAAGAGGATAGAAGGGATGCTTCTGATGCCAAATAGTCCGGCAAGCTCCTGTTGTGCTTCTGTATCTACCTTGTAGATATCAATTTTGCCATCGTACTCCTTTGATAGCTCCTCAAGGATTGGGGCAACCATTTTGCATGGTCCGCACCAGTCGGCATAAAAATCGATAACTGCAGGCCTATCGCCCTCAAATTTCCATTCGGTATTCTTCTCAAAATCGAAAACTTTCGATTTGAATGTCTCCATAGTCAAGTGTTCTAACATAATTTTTTCTGTTTGGATTTTTAAAATGGGAGCAGCACTCCCTGTTAATTAAATTTCGTCGGTTTCAACAATTTTGGCCATGATGTCGGAGTACTGAATAAGCAGGTACTTTTTCCCTTCGAACTCCGTTTCGGTGCCGCTGAAACCATTATACATAACCTCATCGCCCACGGCGATTTCTGAATTATCAATGTTGCTCATCGCCACAACGCGGGCAATGTTTTGCTTTTCCTTAGCCGTGTCGGGTATAATTATTCCCGATGCAGTTCTGGCCTCTTCGCTGTCGGATGGTAAGTCCAACAGCACATTTTGGTTCACTGGTTGTAATTCTTTCATATCTATTTCAAAAAAATCAAGTTACAAATTTTTTTTATAAATGCCTAAGCATTTATGCTCTTATGTTCAACAGCTCATTTATTCGAGCCTGATTGAATCCCACAATCATCTCGCCACCAATATCGGTTTGCGGAACGCCTCTTTGGCCCGATCGTCTTACCATCTCATCGGCAGCACTCTGGTTTCGCGACACATCAATATCGGCAAACCTAATGCGGTGCTTACGCAAATGCGCTTTTAGCGTGTTGCACCATGAGCAGGTTGGGGTAGAGTATACCGTGACCGACTTTTGAGGTGTTTCCTCGTTTTTGGTATCAACTACATAAAGGGCATCATCAAAAAGTGCCTTGTAGTAATTGCTATCGTTACAGCCTTTTATAACATTCTTTGCCGCACCATTATCAAACTCAATAAGCGTAGGCACGGTGGTTACGCTATATGCTGGGTGAATATCTCTTGTGCTTGTTACATCGGCAAGGTATACCTCTATTCCAGCAATATCTTTTAAGCCCATTTCAACGTTACGAAGTGCACACTCGCTTTTATCGGTACCACTTTTATACAGTAGTAGGTAGGCCTTTTCTTTATCTGCAACTAGTGCTTTAAGCTCTGCTAACGACTTTACCTGATTCATACCAGCGGTTAATTGTTGGTTCTAATATACTCCGATGCGCTAAGCGCTGCTATGGTACCATCGGCTACTGCTGTGGTTACCTGGCGGTATCGCTTAACAATACAGTCGCCAGCAGCAAATACGCCGGGGATACTGGTTCTCATCTCACCATCAACCACAATCTCCTTACGCTCGTTAAGCGTTACAACCCCTTCCAACGATTCGGTGTTTGGCAGGTAGCCAATAAAGATGAATGTTCCATCTATCTTTTTTTCGAATAGCTCCTTGGTAGCAAGGTTCTCGATGCTTACCTTTTCCAACTTACCGTTGCCAAAGAACCCGCGGAGCTCCGACCCCATAACGAAATCGATTTTGGGGTTATTTTTAGCTTCCTGCACTGCATGCTCGAAGGCTTGAAAGTGATCGAACTGATGTACAATGGTAACTTTGGTTGCATACTTGGTTAGCGTTACTGCCTCCTCAAGTGCTGAGTTACCTCCGCCAACCACTACAAGCTCCTTGTCGGTGAAAAACTCACCATCGCACGTTGCGCAGTATGAGATACCCCTGCCTTTAAACGTTTCCTCGCCCGGAATGTTCAATGAGCGTGGACGCCCTCCCTGTGCAAGGATTACCGCTTTGGCGCTAAAGGTTCGGCCATCGTCGAGCACTACTGACTTTATCTTTTCGTTCAGCTTGTACTCAACAATTTTTACGTTCGATTTTATCTTGCAGCCAAAGTCCTTGGCTTGCTTCTTCATAGTGTTGGCCAAAACAAAGCCGTTGGTAGTCTCAACTCCAGGGTAGTTAGCAATCTCGTTGGTTAGCACCATTTGCCCACCAATGGCCCCTTCGTTAAGTATAACCGTGCTTAGCTTGGCTCTTGAGGCGTAGATGCCTGCGGTTAGCCCCGCGGCACCTGCGCCTACAATCATTACATCAAAAACTTCGTTCATTTCTATTAACCTAAAACCAAAATTATTTACTTGTTTGTGGTCGATTAGCTTAAGTGCTCATCGAGTATATCGGTAATCTGCTTTCTGTTCTGTATGCTAGTGGTGGCCTTAACCATTTTACCGTTCTTATAGTACACGGTAAAGGGTAAACCCATAAAGCTACTGCACATAGGAGCATTTCTTATGATGCCTGCTTCGGGTGTATCAAAAGCCATTGAGTAAAATTTCACGTTCGGACGTTCCTCTTCCAGCTCTTCCATCACATCGTACACGGGGATACACATGGGGCCCATTCGGCCACAGCATACCATAACGTTTTCGTTCTCGTTAATAATTTTCTCAAGTTCTGATGCTGTCTCAATCTCGTGTACAGCGGTTTGTAATAGTTTCATAGTTTATTTTGATTAAATTAAGTAAATATGTAGATATCTAGATAACAAATTGCATTCCATAAAATATTTCAAATATTTATTGAATTAAATATTGAATAGGTTGTTGTGTTGTAACAATAAGTAAAACAGCGTATTGAGTAGCGTTTAAGGGTAGTTAGTAATATTATTGGCAAAGTATGGCCATACAAAGTATTGCTAATAAGTTGTAATTTTGTCAGGTTTACTAAATGGAATGTCAGTTAGCATTATGCACAAATATATAGATAGCAAGATTTTTAAAGCCATTTCGGAAGTTGCTGGTGAGCTAGATAGACCCACCTACGTGGTGGGAGGATTTGTTCGAGATATCTTTTTAAAACGGAGTTCTAAGGATATTGATGTTGTGGTCCAAGGCTCAGGAATTGAGATGGCAGAACGTTTAGCCAAAAAGTTGGGGGTAAAACGGGTAACTGTTTTTAAGCGTTTTGGAACGGCTCAGCTAAAGGTGGGCGATTGGGAGGTGGAGCTGGTGGGTGCTCGGAAGGAGTCGTATAGCGCCGACTCGAGGAAGCCTGTGGTAGAGGATGGCACCATTGAGGACGATCAGCTTAGACGAGATTTTACCATCAATGCCCTGGCAATTAGTTTGCATCCCAGTAGTTTTGGCGAGTTGGTCGATCCCTTCAATGGAGTTGCCGATATTGAGGATAGGATCATTCGTACCCCCTTAGATCCCAACAAAACCTTTTCCGATGACCCTTTACGCATGATGCGTGCAGTAAGGTTTGCATCGCAGCTTAAGTTCGACATTGAGCGCGAAACATTTAGGGCACTTTCGGTTAATAAGGAGCGTTTACAAATCATCTCGATAGAACGGATTATTGATGAACTTAATAAGATAATACTTTCCAAAAAACCCTCGGATGGTTTTATGCTCCTAGAGCAAACTGGACTGCTTGAGCAGTTTTTCCCCGAGTTCTCTGAGCTTAAGGGGGTCGATAAGGTGTACAATCACAATCATAAGGATAATTTTTATCACACGCTTCAGGTGCTTGACAATGTGGCAGAAAAATCGGACAACCTATGGTTGCGCTGGGCTGCGGTGCTACATGATATTGCCAAGCCATTAACCAAAAAGTATATAAAGGGGCAGGGGTGGACTTTCCATTCGCATGAGTTTGTGGGGCAAAAGATGGTTCCTAAAATTTTTCGAAGGCTCAAGCTACCTCTAAACGACAGGATGAAGTACGTGCAGAAGTTGGTTCATCTCCACCTAAGGCCCATTATCCTTTCGAGTGACGATGTAACCGACTCGGCTGTGCGCCGTTTGCTGTTCGATGCTGGTGATGATATTGAAGATCTGATGACTCTTTGCGAAGCCGATATCACATCAAAGAACGATGCCAAAGTAAAACGATACCTAGCCAACTTTATGTTGGTGCGTAAAAAACTAGTGGAAATTGAAGCCAAGGATGCCATTCGTAATTTTCAGCCCCCAATTACAGGCGAGATTATCATGGCTGTCTTCGGTATTGAACCCAGCAAGCCCGTTGGCCTTATTAAGGATACCATTAAAGATGCAATTCTTGATGGAGATATCCGAAACGATTTTGACGAGGCCTACGAGCTTATGCTTAAGCTAGGTGTTGAGCAGGGGTTAAATCCTGTTAAATCGAAGGAGGAGATTTCGCTACTATTCGGTGTTTGACGGTTAGCTAATTATTGTGCAATCAGTTGATCTCCATTGAGTGAAGGGGTTCAACCGTTTGCATTTTTTTCACAAACTCTTGGGGCGCTATCATTTTTAGCTATAGATAATTTATGTATCTTTGAACTGAATTCTGAGACATCTACTACACATTTATACTAACTTAAAAAAACCAAATGGCTATGGCAAAAATTAAAGTTGCTATTAACGGCTTCGGCCGCATTGGGCGCAATGTTTTCAAGATTGCTCTTGAGCGCTCCGATATCGAGATCGTTGGAATTAACGATTTGACTGACACTAAAACGCTAGCTCATCTTCTAAAATATGACTCAACCCAGGGTAAATTTAACGGTACAGTTAGCTACGATGAAACCGCACTAATCGCTAATGGAACGAAGTATCCAGTTCATGCCGAGCGTAGCCCTATAAACATTAAGTGGGCACAAACACCTGATGTAGTTGTGGAATCGACAGGAATATTTGTAAAACGCGAGAGCGAAAAAGGTGGATACGGCGACCACATTAAAAATGGCGCCAAAAAGGTAATTCTTTGCGTACCTGCTAAGGACGAAATTGACCGCATGGTTGTTTTAGGCGTTAACGAGGAGGATTTGAAACCAGAGGATGTTTGTGTGTCAAACGCTTCATGTACTACAAACTGTTTAGCTCCTGTTGCCAAGGTGCTTAACGATGCGTTTGGTATTGATAACGGGCTTATGAACACCATTCATGCATACACCAACGACCAGCGTATTTTAGATGCACCGCACAGCGACCTTCGCAGGGCCCGTTCTTGCGCTGTGTCTATGATTCCTACAACCACTGGGGCAGCTAAAGCTGTGGGCAAAGTTATTCCATCGCTAAAAGGAAAACTCGATGGTTTAGCTGTTCGTGTGCCTGTTCCAACTGGCTCTCTAGTTGACCTAACCGTGGTGCTTAAAAAGGAGGTTACCAAAGAGGAGATTAATGCAGCCATTAAGAAAGCGGCAGAAGGTCCTATGAAGGGTATTCTTGAGTACACTGAAGACCCTGTTGTTTCTGTTGATATTATTCACAATGCTCACAGTTCAATTTTCGATGCATCGGCCACTATGGCCAATGGCAAAACTGTGAAAGTGCTTTCATGGTACGACAACGAGTGGGGCTACTCAAACCGCGTGGTTGACTTGGTGCCAAAGCTTTTTAAATAGATCGCTTTTTTCGCTAAATACAACAAGAGGCTGTTTTTTAGACAGCCTCTTGTTTTTTTGTATCAGATGATTATTCTGAACTAATATTGTCTTCCGCCAACAAAATCCTCAAAATCAGGATCCTGATATTTGCCCACATTGCGAAGCAGTTCTTCAAGCTCTTTTGTTTCTTGCTCTATCAGCTTGTCGTGGTTTTCAGCAATCCCTTGTACGTAGGTTATTTGTTTCAGCAACTTACCGTTCGTATCAAAAAACTTCCAAACATCATCTTTTAGTCCATGGGCATATTTTCCTTCAAGTCTAATCTCCCCATCGGGGTGGTATAGTCTTACCGGGCCGTGTTCGGTTCCATCTTCATAAAAGATTAACGATTTGATTTGCCCGTTAAGGTAGTACTGAGTGGTTGCTCCATTTTTGTTGTCGTTTAGCCATGTAACCTGTTCAAATACTTCGCCAGTGGGATAGTAGATTTTGAACTTACCATGCTTTATTCCCTCGCTATACTCTTCGGAGAATACCTTTTGCCCTTTAGTATTAAGGTAATCCCATACTCCATGTTTTTTTTGTCTAAGATATTTGCCTTTGGCAACCTCTTTTGCTAATGGTGAGTATAGTGTAACTTGTGCTGTGTCGCCACATTCCGAAAAGAGTAGCTTAGCGCTCATCACCCCATTTTCATGGTACCGAATGAATTCTCCGCGGGGCTTATCATCTTTAAAAAAGCCTTTATAGGCTACCTTTCCGTTTTTGTAAAACTTTTTCCAATGCCCCTGCATTAGGTTGCGATGATCGGTTTGGTTAAAAACGGTATCAACCTGAGCATGGCAGAAATGCGATAGAAACAAGAATAGAATTAGGTATGAAACTGATTTCATATGAAAATATGTTTTTTATACAACGGTAAATATAGCAATTCATTATAAAAAAGCCCCTGGAAAGTTCCAGAGGCTTTTGGATGTTATAAATTGAGGTTGAAATTACTTTACCTCTTCAAAATCTACATCGGTTACTTCCTCGTTAGAGTCCGATTTTTGGTTAGCATCGCCCGAGGCTTGCTGCTGATCACCTGGCTGACCTTGCTGCTGCGCCTGAGCCTTGTAAATTTCCTCTGAGGCTGCTTGCCATAAGCTGTTTAGCTCGTTGCTGGCAGCATCAATAGCCTCAACATCTTGCTTTTGGTGCGCATCTTTAAGCTTGGCAAGTGCTTGCTCAATAGGTCCTTTCTTGTCGGCAGGTAGCTTGTCGCCAAACTCCTTAAGTTGCTTCTCGGTTTGGAAGATAAGGCTATCGGCTGTATTTAGCTTATCAACCTTTTCGCGGGCTTGCTTGTCCGATTCCTCGTTAGCCTTGGCCTCTTCGCGCATCTTCTTAATTTCATCCTCGGTAAGTCCCGACGAAGCCTCAATGCGAATCCGTTGCTCTTTTCCAGTACCCTTATCCTTAGCCGATACGTTTAGAATACCGTTAGCATCAATATCGAAGGTTACTTCAATTTGGGGTATACCACGCTGAGCTGGTGGAATACCATCGAGGTGGAATCGGCCAATGGTTTTGTTGGCACTTGCCATGGGGCGCTCACCTTGCAGCACATGAATTTCAACCGAAGGTTGATTATCGGATGCGGTGGTGAAAGTTTCGCTCTTGCGAGTAGGTATGGTTGTATTTGACTCAATTAGCTTGGTGAATACGCCACCCATTGTTTCAATACCCAGTGAAAGTGGGGTAACATCTAGTAGAAGTACATCCTTAACCTCACCGGTTAGTACGCCACCCTGAATTGCAGCACCAATTGCCACTACCTCATCGGGGTTAACTCCTTTGCTAGGTGTTTTTCCGAAGAATTTTTCTACCACCTGTTGTATCGCAGGGATACGGGTTGAACCACCAACAAGGATTACCTCGTCAATGTCCGATGCGCTTAGGCCAGCATCTTTAAGCGATTTGCGGCAAGGCTCAATGGTTGCTTGTACCAAATCGTCAACCAATTTCTCGAATTGCGAGCGGGTGAGCGTGCGAACCAAGTGTTTTGGAATGCCATCAACTGGCATTATGTATGGCAAGTTGATCTCTGTTTGAGATGAGCTCGAGAGTTCAATTTTAGCCTTCTCGGCAGCTTCCTTAAGGCGTTGCAAAGCCATAGGATCTTTTCGTAAATCAATCCCTTCGTCTTTCAAGAACTCGTCGGCAAGCCAGTCGATAATTTTTTGGTCAAAATCGTCACCTCCAAGGTGTGTATCACCATTGGTCGATTTTACTTCAAAAACGCCATCGCCTAGTTCAAGAATCGAGATATCGAATGTACCACCACCAAGGTCGTAAACGG
>DDWD01000132.1 GCA_002345825.1 Bacteroidales bacterium UBA2295 | reverse complement strand
CCTACTACCTGCGCTATATGGATCCAAAAAACGATCAAGGGCTAGTATCGAAGGAAGCCAACGAGTACTGGGAGAATGTGGATCTGTACATCGGTGGAACCGAGCATGCCACGGGACACTTGGTTTACTCGCGCTTTTGGAACAAGTTCCTGTACGATCTTGGTTACGTTTGTAAAAACGAGCCATTCAAAAAATTGATAAACCAGGGGATGATTCAGGGACGCTCCAACTTTGTGTACAGGGTTAAGGGGACCAACCAATTCGTATCGTACAACCTGCGCAACGATTACGATGTTACCGAAATACATGTTGATGTGAATATTGTGGAGAACGACGTGCTTGATATCGATAAGTTCCGCGCATGGAGAGCAGAATTTGCCGATGCCGAGTTTATCCTCGAGAACGGTAAGTACGTGTGCGGCTGGGCGGTTGAGAAGATGAGCAAGAGTATGTACAACGTGGTGAACCCCGACGATATTGTTGATAAATACGGCGCCGACACGCTGCGCATCTACGAGATGTTCCTCGGCCCCCTTGAGCAGTCGAAGCCCTGGGATACCAATGGCATCGATGGCGTGCACAAGTTTCTCCGTCGCCTATGGCGCTTGTTCCACGATGGCAATAACGAAGTGTGCATTAGCAACGAGTCTGCCACCAAGGATGAGCTAAAGGTTATCCATAAAACCATCAAGAAAATATCTGATGATATAGAGAAGTTCAGTTTCAACACGGGTGTTTCGGCATTTATGATTTGCGTTAACGAGCTCACCGACCTTAAGTGTAACAAGCGCGAGGTGCTTGAGCCACTTACCGTGCTAATTGCTCCCTACGCGCCGCATATTGCCGAGGAGCTTTGGCGTGTTCTGGGGCAAAAGCAAAGCGTGTGCGATGCCCAATGGCCCGAGTTTAAAGAGGAGTACTTGGTTGAGAGCTCGTTCACCTGCCCCATATCGTTCAATGGCAAAACCAGATTTACGCTAGATATCCCGCTAAATCTACCCAAGAGTGAGGTTGAATCGCTGGTTATGAGCAACGAGCAAACAACGCGCTACCTCGATGGCAAGTCGCCCAAGAAAATAATTGTGGTGCCCAATAAAATTGTGAATATTGTGATGTAACACGAGGCTACAATTCCAAAAAAAGGAAGGCCATTTGTGCCTTCCTTTTTTTGTGTTTTTACTTATAAGTATTGCTATTCCTCATCCATAGCATCCATAGCATCCTCTAGCCTATACTGGGCAACTTTAACCTTGTACTCTGCATCCTTCAACTTCTGCTTGTTTTTCTTCAGGTTAGCCTTGCCCTTTGTAATCATCTTAACTGCATTCTTGTAGCTCTTCTCACTGGCTTTTAAACTTGTCTTAACAGCCTTTAACTCCACCTTATAATCAGCTGTAAGTTGCTTTAGTTCAACTTTGGCCTCAGCGCGCTCATCCCTATCCTTCGATTTGGTTTTCTTCTCAACCTTCTTTTTGCTCTTATTGTAGGATTTTGTTAAACTTTTCTGCTGCTTTGCAAATGCTTTCTTTTCACTTTTTGACGATTTTTTGAGATTATTACCCTCGGAAATCATCGATTGACTTTCGGCTATAGCATCCTCAACCATCTTTACCTTGGCAACCGCTTCGTCGTACTTTTGCTGATAACGGGTTACTTTATCCACTTCCTGTGCTGCAATGGTGGCAACAGTAATAGCCAAAACGGCAAGTGTTACAAATAATCTTTTCATCAGTTTTTATCTTAATTTTTAATCGACAAAAGCACCATAACAAACATAGATATTTTTGCCTTCAGATAACACAAGTTGATATAGGTTTATTTATACATTTTTTGATTTACAAATGTTTCGGTACTTCATCCTTTTTGTTTACTTTAGATTATGAAACCTCATCAAATGAAAAATTTAGTTATACACCCCACACCCACAACACCATTTATTCTGGGTAACTTTTCCAACGGAGATATTTGCATAATAGGCAAATCCACCCCTGACAAAATTGTCGATATTGCTAAACCTCTGGAGGAATGGATTCGCGAATTCATAGAACTATCGGACAAAGCACTTACGCTTTATATCGATTTGTGCTATTACGATACGCCAACCTCGCTTACGCTCACCGGAATTTTCTCGATGATTAACAGGCAACAGGGAAACAAACAATCGGAAGTGTACTGGTACTACTATAGTGACGATGATGATATGATGGAGAATGGGGAGGACTACAAGGTCATGTCGAAATTCCCATTTGCACTTATTGAAAATGAGAAACCCATAACTGTGAATATAAAAAAAACCGACATTTCGCCTTTGATTTACCTCGACGATACTGGCGATTTCATTATACAAGGCGTAAGCAATACCGATGAACCTCTGCTTTTCTACCGCCCCATTATCAGGTGGCTTTCCGAGGAACTTATTATACCCACTTTGCGTAATATTTCACTTGAGATATGCCTTCATAACATTGCATCAGGCAACATACCCTTTGTGCAGGCAATAATTCATTTGGTTGACGCTCTGCACCAGAATGGAACAAAAACCTCTATTCAGTGGAACTATGCCGATAAAGAAACTGAAGAGTTGGGCATCCAAATTCTAACGAACCTTACCAGCCATTATGTCTTTAAACATTTGACAAACAGGGAATATCAACAAAACAAATAGGCATTTCAATTTAATCGCAGGGCAGTAAATACAGGAATAAAAGAGGGAAACAAATTGCTTAGTGCATCAAAAGTACTACATTTGAATCTGAGTTCCTAAATGGAATACACCTTGCATAAAATTTCGCAATCGACAATACAACAGTTGGCAACGCAAGTAGGATTCGATGCTTGCGGGATATGCCAGGCCAAGGCTTTAACTTTTGAGAATGAGAGATTAAGGGAGTGGATTGGGCAAGGTATGCACGGTGAGATGACCTACATGGAACGGAACATCGAGAAAAGAATAGATCCCACATTGCTTGTACCCGGTGCAAAATCCATAATCTCTCTCCTGCTAAACTACTATCCTGGCAATCCACCCATCACAACTCAGCCCCCCAAAATCTCACGATATGCCCTAAGCGTTGATTACCATAAAGTGCTAAAGCAAATGCTTTGGCAAATGCTAGACTTGCTGCGCAAGGAGTTTGGTGAGATAAGCGGTCGCGCTTTTGTCGACTCGGCACCAGTTCTCGAACGGGCTTGGGCTCAAAAAGCAGGGTTGGGCTGGATTGGAAAGAATGGGTTACTAATCAATCAAAAAATAGGCACGTACACATTTATTGGCGAACTAATTGTTGATGCTGACATTGAACCCTCAACTAGCCAAGTTCCCAACCGCTGTGGAACCTGCTCCCGTTGCATGGATGCTTGCCCCACCGGGGCAATAGTAGAACCCGGCGTAGTTGATGCCCGCCGCTGCATATCGTACCTAACCATTGAGAGAAAAACGCCATTAGCGGAGGTAGAGCTTAAAAATCTCAACAGTTGGTGCTTTGGTTGTGATACCTGCCAGGAAGTTTGCCCTTGGAACAATAAACTGCCAGCGCACCAAAACCTAAATATACAACCCAAGGACAAAATTACTGAGCTTAGCGGCGAGGATCTTGTTACTCTATCCGAAGAAGATTTTGATCGCCTATTCAAGGATACCGCTATTAGCAGAACGGGATATGAACATTTTATGATAAATTGCACCAGCGTTTTTAATAAATAAGTCCAACAATAACCAATATCAATAATGGAACCAAAGAGCATATCATTAAAACTACAATCGGGCGAAAATATTTTTGCCTGGTATGTCAATCCACCAACTACACCTCGTGCCGTAATCTGTTTATGCCATGGCTGGGGCGAGCACTCCCTAAGATACAAGGAATGGGCAGATCGGTTTGTTTCAGAGGAATATGCCTTTGTTGCCTGGGATCATTTTGGGCACGGTCAGTCGGAGGGGAAACGGGGACATATACCTAACTACAGCGTATTTATGGAGGAGATAAACCTTGCTATAGGCAAGGCAAACCAGCTATTCCCTGGTACTCCCGTTGTGCTTTACGGACACAGCATGGGAGGCAATATTGCCATCAACTTTGCTCTGCGGGAAAGTATTCATATCAAGCTACTAATAGCTACCTCCCCTTGGATAGAGCTAGCCAACGAGCCATCTAGCATAATGGGGGCATTGGTTCGAGTGCTTAACCGAATAGCACCAGGATTACAGATTACGGCCCCTCTTAATGCCGATGGCATTTGCCATGTGAAGGAGGAAGTGGAGCATTACAAGACCGACCCGCTGAACCATAGCAAAATTACGCCAAGGTTACTAACCGAGATATCAAAAGGAGGCAAGTCCGCTGTGGAAAACATCGGGGAATTCTCCAAACCATTCCTATTGCTGCATGGCGATGCCGACCCAATTACATCTTATAGTGCATCAAAAGAGCTGCTGAAGAACTGCAGCACTTGCAGTTTTGTTCCTTTTAAAGATATGTACCACGAACTGCATAACGAACACATAAAGAGCGAAGTATTTAATGTGATTAAACAGTGGCTAACTGGAAATCTGGATGATTTAAAGTAACATAAACACCCGCCTATGAAAGTTACACTAAAAAGACCGAAAAGTAAATATTACGACGAAAGCAAATTTAAAATCTATGTGAATGGGCAACAGGTTGCTACTTTACAAGAAAACCAGTCGCAAGAAATAGAAGTAAACAGCCAATCTGTATCGATTAAAGCCAAAATTAACTGGGCAAGTAGTAAAAAAACAGACATAAAAGTCTCCGAAGGTGATGTTATCGAATTCAGACCAAACCCATTATTCAGCAAAATGGCCATAATCCTACCTTCATTTATTGTAATTCTATTTATACTAGCAAAAAACCTTGAGCAGCCAATGCTTAAATGGCTGTTTGGTGTGCTTCTGGCTATAGATATTCTTCTGATTATCTACCTTCTTATTAGTAGTAAGTGGATATATATTGATCATACAAAGCATTATGTATGATATTATGCATATTCGATTGAGCGTTTACAAACTTAACATTAATGAGCAATCCGTTTAGAACAACAGTTGAAGTAAAGCCTTTTCCCATTAGAATTGCCTACGACACACCCATTCTAATGTTAGGCTCGTGCTTTACCGATAATATTGGCAGTATGCTGGTTGAGCGAAAATTCCCTGTGCTCGTAAACCCATTCGGCGTGCTGTACAACCCTGCCTCGGTATCTCTGGTGCTCAATCGGATTGAGGAGGGCAAAGAATACAGCAACAAAGATCTATTGAGTCACAACAACCTCTGGTTAAGCCTACATCACCATACCAGCTTCTCGAGGACAAGCAAAACCGAGTGCCTCAATAATATCAACAATAAGCTGGAGGCAGCCAACAACTTTTGGGAAAAAACACATATACTCATCGTAACATTGGGTACAGCACGTATCTTTAGGTATAACAAAACTGGGCAACCGGTGGCCAACTGCCATAAAATACCCGCCAACGAATTTACCCGCCAATTGCTAACCGTTGACCAGATTGTGGAGGAGTGGAACGCCGTGCTTAGAATGCTGTTGAAATCAAAGCCAAACCTAAAAGTGCTGTTCACCGTTAGCCCAGTGCGGCACTGGAAAGATGGAGCCCATGGCAACCAGCTTAGCAAATCGACCCTGCTGCTGGCCATAGATCAATTGGTTCAGCAATTTTCTGAGAAGGTATTCTACTTCCCATCGTATGAGATTATGATGGACGACCTACGCGACTACCGATTCTATGCCGATGATATGCTACACCCCTCCCCTATGGCCATTGAGTATATATGGGAGAAATTTCGTGCCGCATTCATCTCCCCCAAGGATGATGAAATCATCAAAGAAATAGAAAGCATTGTTCAAGCCTGCCGCCATAGGCCATTCAACACCAACACGAAGGAGTATAGACACTTTGTGGAGAAGATTCGACAAAAAATTGCCGATGTAGACGCTAGGGTTCCAGGCGTTTCTTTTGACGAAGAATTACTATCATTGCCAGCAAATTTGTAAATAATGGATGTTGGTATAATTGGAGGGGGTGCAGCAGGATTCTTTGCAGCTATCTCGGTAAAGAAGAATTATCCGAGCGCTAGGGTAACTATCCTCGAAAAATCAAAAAAGGTGCTGGCCAAGGTTAAAATCTCTGGCGGCGGGAGGTGCAATGTTACCAATGGTTGCAAGAATATATCTGATCTAATTAAGGCTTACCCGAGAGGCGGACGAAGCCTTAAAAAGGCTTTTCACACTTTTAGCAACAAGGATGCTATGGAATGGTTTGAGAACAAAGGCGTAGAGCTGGTTACCCAATCCGATGGATGCGTGTTTCCCCAGTCGCAAAGTTCGCAAACCATTATCGATTGCCTTACCAGCCAAGCCAAAAGGCTTGGTGTGGTAATTATCACAGGAAAATCCGTAAATAGTATCACTTTAAAAAACGAAAAGCTTGCGATTGGAATCTCCAATAGCGATGAATTATACCCCTTCAACAAGGTAATTGTTACCACTGGCGGGTCTCCAAAAAGAGAGGGTTTGCAATGGCTAGAACTGCTTGGCCATAAAATCGCTGATCCTGTTCCATCGCTCTTCTCGTTTAATATTCCCAATCAGCATGTTACACAGCTAATGGGAATTGTGGTTGATAATGTAATCCTTGGAATTCAGGGAACAAAGTTTAAAAGCAACGGCACCCTTCTAATCACCCATTGGGGTATGAGCGGGCCGGCCATCCTTAAAATTTCATCGTATGCTGCTAGGGAGTTAAACGAAATGAGGTACAGCTTCAAATTACAAGTAAACTGGGTTAACCAGCAGAATAGCGAGCTGGTTTCCAATCAGCTACTCGAGCAAATCAAACAAAACCCCAAAAAGCATCTTGTAAATGCTAGGGTTTACAACCTACCCGAACGGCTATGGGAATATCTGCTTGCCAAAGCCGACCTACCACTCAATAAAAAGTGGGAAGAACTTGGCAAAAAAGCTATCAATAAGCTAGTTGAAATTCTTACCAACGATATTTACCAAGTTAAAGGGAAGGCCACCCACAAAGAGGAGTTCGTAACCTGTGGTGGGGTTAGCCTCGAAAGCATTGACCTGAATACCATGCAGAGCAAGGTGTACAAAAATCTCTACTTTGCAGGCGAAGTGCTCGATATTGATGCCATTACGGGAGGTTTTAACCTACAGGCAGCTTGGACAACAGGCTATATTGCCGGGCAGCTAAAGTAAAATCAACAAAAACCAGCTAGTAATACCAACAATGCGAAACAAATTTTACAAATTTGTGTTTTGAAATATTAGCCAAAAACTAAAGTTACGAGCCAAAAAAACTAGAATATGGAGTACGAACTTAACGATATACTTATTGCGTTTGGATTAACCCTATTTGCCGGCCTATCAACAGGGATTGGAAGCGCCATTGCATTTTTTGCCAAGCACACCAATACTAAATTTTTATCGGTTGCGCTAGGCTTCTCGGCCGGAGTAATGATATATGTATCGTTTGTCGAGATTCTATCGAAAGCAAGAGAATCGCTAGTCGAGGCTGCCGGCTTTACAGCCGGTTCATGGATTACCGTGGGTTCATTCTTTGGGGGAATTGCGATAATTGCACTAATCGATAAGCTAATACCATCGGCAGAAAACCCGCATGAAATAAAGTTGCTTGAGGAAGCCGACCAGAAGCCACGACAAGATAAGCGATTAATGCGTATGGGAGCTTTTACCGCTCTTGCCATTGCCATACACAACTTCCCTGAGGGGCTGGCAACCTTTACCGCTGCCCTAACCGATCCCAGCTTGGGTATTGCCATTGCAGTGGCCATTGCCATTCACAATATCCCCGAGGGAATTGCTGTATCGGTTCCCATAGTTTATGCAACGGGTAATAAAAAGAAAGCATTTACCCTATCGTTCCTATCGGGTTTGGCTGAACCGGTTGGCGCGTTGGTTGGATACCTTATTTTGATGCCATTCCTAACCGATTTAACCTTCGGAATTCTATTTGCTGGCGTGGCTGGCATTATGGTTTTTATATCCATAGATGAGCTTCTACCCGCTGCCCGCGAGTACGGCGAACACCACCTATCAATCTACGGGCTAATAGGTGGTATGGCCGTCATGGCGGTTAGCTTGCTGCTGTTTATATAGCATCTTCATAACTGCCCTTTGTCTACATTTACTCCGTCAAACTTCTGTTGGCAGCAATTCCTCCATCGCATTCGTGGTATCGTTTATGAATATAAAATCATAACTTTACAGCAAAATGTAGCGTCATGAAAAAGATACTTGCATTCATTATTCTCGTTAGCCTTTCGGCAACCCTATTTGCACAGGTAACCTTTATACTAAAATCATTACCAGAGGATACCCCTCGCGACTCAAAGTTTTACCTAGCCGGGACGCTCAATAAGTGGCAACCCAACCACTCCGACTACGAGTTTACAGAGGACAACCTGGGGCGACTATCGCTTACCCTTGAGGCAGTACCCGATACCTTTGAGTATAAGATTTGTCGTGGCGACTGGACCTCGGTTGAGGTTGACTCGGCAGGCAGGGATATCGCCAACAGGCTTTATGTCGATTCACTGGGCAATACAATTGTTCTGGATCTTAAGAACTGGCGCGATAGGATAAACCCACGGCAGCTGGTATCCACCGCATCAAAAAGCGTTTTCTTTACACCCACTAGCATCGAGATACCCCAACTCGATAGGCGCAGAACGGTTAGGGTTTACTTCCCTCCCAACTACTCATCGAGCCAAGGATTTCCGGTGATATACATGTTCGATGGGCAGAACCTGTTTGATGCATCCACCGCTTTTGCCGGCGAGTGGCGGGTTGATGAGGTTATGGATAGCCTATTCGAACGTCGAGGGCTTGGCTGCATTGTGGTGGCCATTTACCATGGCGAGGACGAAAGGCTAAACGAGTACACCCCTTGGCCCAACCACGACAAGGTGGGCGGCGATGGCCAAAAGGTTGCCAAGTTCATTGTAAAAGACTTAAAACCATATATTGATAAGTATTACCGTACTATGCCCGACAGAAATAACACCATTATTATGGGCAGCTCGCTGGGTGGACTCATGGCCCTTTACACAGCGCTGGAGTACCCCAAAGTATTTGGCAAAGCAGGTGTTTTCTCACCATCGCTCTGGTGGAGCGATGAGGCCTTTACCCAGATAGAAAAATTCCGCAAGCGTCAATTCCAGAAGATATATCTATACGGTGGCGAGAAGGAGAGCGAGAGCCTAATTCCCAATATCGATAGGGCCGAGAAGATGCTGCAGGAGGTAGGTTTTTCGGAGAATGAGATTTTTAAAAGCATTGCCCCCGATGGACGCCATAATGAGTACTACTGGGGTCGCGAATTCCCCGAAGCCCTAAAGTGGATGTTTGGGATAAAGTAAGGACAAATTCAAAATGGGAGCTGCCGCTCCCATTTTTTGGTCATATGCTTCAAGCTATGAAATATACCGACCGTGACAATTGTTACAAATATAGGTTAAATATTTTAAATAGCACCGCATAAAATATTGTTTATCTCCTCATTAAACTCGCAATGTAGTTTGGAGCAATGCTTGTTTTGGGGATTTTAAAATCGAACCAAGTTTGCAAGTTAAAATCCAGGCCATTGCTGTGCATAAAGTTATACAGCGCAGTTACCAGCCCATCGCTGTAATGATTGGGGTTGCAACCCACCGTATCGATATGCCCGCAGGCGTTTTGCGCAAACGAGTTTGGCTCTAGCGGAACTGCTTTAATGCCGTACTTCTCGGGATATAGCCCAATGGGGCTGTGAACCGTCATGGTAAACCTATGCCAAAATGCACTCTGAATCAGTTTGTTTGCAAACAACTGACGAACAATCTCCAAAGCATCAATGGTTTCCTTGCTGGTTTGGGTTGGGAATCCGTACATTAGGTAGGCATGAATCATGATACCCGCCTTTTTAAATGCCAGAGTCGATTTAACCAGCTGCTCAATGGTTACGCCCTTCTCCATTTTCTGTAGTAGCCTATCCGATGCCACCTCAATACCCCCCGAAACGGCAATGCAACCCGATTTGGCAAGTAGCTTGCACAGCTCCGGGGTAAAGGCTTTCTCGAATCGGATATTGGTCCACCAGGTTATGCTAATTTGTCGGGCAAGAATTTCCTCGGCCAGCTTCCTGAGTACCGCCGGCGATGAAGCCTCATCAACAAAATGAAACCCACGCTGACTGGTTTGTGCAATAATGGCCTCAATCCTATCGCACAGCACCTGAGCGCTGGCTGGGCTATATCTTCTGATATAATCGAGCGAAGTATCGCAAAATGCGCACCTATGCCAGTAGCAGCCATGCGCCAAGAACATCTTATTCCAACGCCCATTGCTCCAGAGGTTGTGCATAGGGTTGGTGGTTTCGGTAACCGAAATGTAATCGTTCAGGGAAAGCCCATCGTACAGGGGCGTTCCAATGCTTGAGTGGTCAAAATCGGGTTCGATTGCATTGTTGATATACTTTACGGTACCATCCTCAACAATAAATGTTCGGGCAAGCTCATTCTCGCCATCTTTTAAACTACCCAAGATTTTTAGCAGCGGTAGTTCCCCATCGTCTAGGCAAACATAATCCACCAAATTGAAAAGACGAGGTTCATTTACATTGCGAAGCTCGGTGCTAACAAATCCACCGCCAATAACGATCTTAATGCTGGGATAATTCCGCTTAATAAACTGAGCCGATTTGAGCGCCATAACCAAATTGCCAGGGAAAGGAATGGTAAAACCAACCACCTTTGGACTATGCTCTTGAATGCTTTTATCGAGTAGATTTAGCATAATCGTTGTGATGGGCGAGTCCACCTGCACCTCACGCTCAATCACATTATAATCTGATGCAAAAAGCCCTATCTGCTCGGCATACCTACTAAACCCAAATCGATTATCGATACATTCGGTTATAAAATCGCCTAAATCCTCAATAAAAAGCGTGGCCAAAAACTTTGCCTTATCCTGAATTCCGTCCCACCCGAAGTGCTTATTCAGATTTTGCTGAATATTAAACCGCTTGGCCTTGGGCAATGCACCGTTTACTATGGTATGGGCAAAAGTAGTATCCTTACCCTGCAAAAATGCCATTACCGAATCGATATGCCTAATATACTCTTCTTTTGCCCGAATAATCTTTTTTGAGTTTGCCGAGCACCCCTTAACCTCAGCAACACTGAATAGATGCTGTAATCCATCTCTCGAAAACATCTGCAGTATGCAAGCAATGCTTAAATCGAGCTGAGCCACCGAAAACCCATTCTCATGCAAAAAGCCTTTTAGGCTGGGGGTTGCCGGATAGGGAGTATTCAGCTGAATAAAGGGTGGAGTAATAAGAAGTATATCGACCTGTGCCACTATGCTATAATGTTGTTTGCACAAAAGTAGAATTTGTTTTTAGATATAATCTCCTACTGTAGTTCTAATATGCAATTCACATAAATCAAAAACAAGCAGAAAAAAACTTAAACATTTATCATATTGATTATATGGCATTTAATACTAAGCGATGGGAAAATAATTCGTTTTCATAAGATTTTTGGTAGGGTATTTTTATGCTGGGTTGTATTAGTATTGAAAACAGCACAAAACTAAACAGTGGAACCTAAGGACAAATATGATGATAAGGTACAGGAACGATTCATTTTGTCCCTGGCAATTCCACAAGGAAAAGGGAAAGATGCTATTTGGGAAGAGATCTTTGAAAAGTTGGAAAGAACTGCAAGTAATCCATATGCTAGATTTTGGGAGGTAACCAGAAAAATTGCAGCAATGTTTATTGGCCTAATGGTAATTGGTAGCATTTTATGGATATTTCTTTTTGGTAGTGTTAAGCACTATGCACCTTACGGACATCATATGGTGGTTATGCTTCCCGATAGCAGTAAGGTTAAACTCAATGCCGACTCGGAACTTAAATACAACAAAGTGCTTTGGGCTATTAGTAGGAAAGTATCATTAAAGGGAGAAGCCCTTTTTGAGGTGAGACGGGGCAAAGACTTTAAAGTTAAAACGGGGTCAGTTGCAACAAGGGTATTAGGCACAACATTCAATATTTATGCCCGCAACCAAAGTGTTCTTGTTAGCTGCATAGAGGGCAAAGTTCAGGTAAAACATACCAAGTCGAAACAGGCTTACATACTGTACCCAGAGCAAAAGATTGCCTCAAAAAAGGGATCCCTAACCACACCCGAACCAGCAGCAAAGCCAAAAATAGCATCTTGGATTAATGGGGAGTTCTTGTTTACAAATGAAACCCTTGAGAACGTGTTTAATGAGGTGGAAAGGCAGTATAACATAAAAATAAGGTTAAACACATCGGGGCAACGGCTTTATAGTGGAGCGTTTAAAAACAGCAACCTAGATGAAGCACTTGAACTAATTTGCTTACCCATGAACCTAACTTGGAAAAAGGAAAATGGATATATCGTAATTAACGAAAAACAGGAATGATATCTTACGTAAGAACTTAATAACAAACAATTTAATCACTTTTTAAAAACTACAACTATGAAACGGATTAGCTATTTCTTAACAGCAAGCCTTACAATGGCAGCACTAATTTTTTCATCTTGCGAAAAGATGGATAACAGCCCAATAGCCGATGAACTGGTCTCCGATGATGAGGTGGCCAGCTATTTTGAAGACCTATTGTCGGAAATGGACGACATTACAACCGAGTCAACAGGTGCAAAAACTGATGCCGAATATAAAGTGCTTAGCTCAGGAAGCAGAACTGTTGAGACCACCTTCTCTGAAGATACAACTATCCACACAGTAACCTTTACCGATTTTGTAAACGGGAACTCACAGTATCAACGTGTGAAAAATGGTGTAATGATTATTAAAGTTTTAGGTAGACCAATAGACGAAACATTTTGGAGGCAAATATCTTTTGATAACTTCTCAGTTGATGGTAATACTGTTGAGGGTGTTAAGGAGGTAGAGAAAACAGGTGAATACCAATTTACCATAACGCTTACAGGGGGTAAAGTAAACTTCACCGACGGAACAATGCATACACGAGAGTTTGAGCATATCAGAACATGGACTGCAGGTTACGACACCCCATTCTTTATTTGGGACGATGAGTTTGAGACTGAAGGTAGCGCATCGGGAGTTAATCGCAATGAACAGAACTATTCCAGAACAATAATCAATCCGCTATTAGTTAAAAGGAACTGCCGCTGGATAGTAGAGGGGTCAATTGAGATAGAAGTAGGCGAAAGATTTGCTACACTAGATTATGGCAACGGTGAGTGCGACAGGTTTGCTACAGTTACTGTTGACGATGAGAGTTGGACAATAAACCTAAGAGGTGGAAGCATGTAACCAAGCCAACAGAAATTAAAAAAGGGAGTGAAACGCTCCCTTTTTTAATTTTAACTTCTCATTAACTGTAACTTATTGACAAAAGAGTTTTAGCAAACCTGTTAAAGATATGTAAGAACGGTAAACACAACGATTATTAACCGTTCCTTCTCGGAGATAGGCTAATCTAGTTTTCGTAATTCCTTAAAACTTAACATTAAGGTATAACGAATTGGCAAATCCCATCCCCGGGATATTAGTATAGGTAAGTGGTGACCCAGTTTGCAGATAAGTTAAGTAAGGTGTGTCTGATAATTGGTAAAGCGATGAAAGGGTATTGCCCCAACCAAACAGATTAAATAGATTTACTCCGCCCTTCATCTCAAATCGCCTAAAATTATATGAGTAACTCAAACCCACATCGATTCTGTTATAGGCTGGCAACCGGTTTGCGTTTTTTTGATAATCATCAGAAAGCTGGAACGAACTTGTATATATAAGTTCATCCCAAGGTTTCCCCGACCCATAAATATATGAAAAACTTAAGCCAAAGCCCTTCCATTTGCCAAGCCAAGCGAGCTTTAACTCGTGACGTTGGTCAGCAAGTGAAGGGTAAGAATCTCCATCATTGATGTTTTCAGAAACATTATCGCTTTTGGCGAGAGTATATGCAATCCAAAACTGGGCATTTCTCATCTCTTTGTGCAGCATAGCATCTATGCCAGTTGTATAGTTGTTAGTAGTGAATACTATTTGCTGTTCCTGTATTCCATCTCCACTCTCAGACCTGCGAAGCACTGTTTGTATGCTTGTAATACCCTTTGTAACTCTTCTATAGCCCTCAATATCAACAGTAAATTTATTGGGTAATCGACCTAAAATACCTGCTGTGTAATGGTTCGATGAAACAACGGGAAATCGGTTTCCATCGGCTATTGTCCAAATTCGCCTAAAACTATTGGCCGAAACGGTTAGTATCTGGTTAACGAACTGATAGTACCGTCCTGCAGAAAACTTAATGTAAGAGCTGGGCGCTATACTAATTGAAAGTTGTGCGCGGGGTTCGATATAAAACTTTCTGGTAGGTGTATAATAATTCGCCCTTAACCCAAACTTAAATAATTTTAGGTTGTTAAAGGTTAGGCTATGCTGCCCCCAGATAGTGGAAACTAGCATTCGCTGTGATCTGTTTCGTAAAGTATCAATAACCTGAAATCTGTTAACGTAGTGCAAATACGACTCTTCAAGACCAATATTTACAGCATTAGCCTGTAGTCCAAATTCTAAGTAGTTATATCCATTAATCTTCAGGCTATTGGTATAGTTAAAATTAAAGTCATTTACCCCGTTACTTAAATAAGATGTTCTTTTTACAGTATCAACAATGCTAGTATTTTGCCTTTGCCTTAGGGTTGTATCGGCGTGCATAAAGTTTAAGTAGTATTGAGAGGTGCCAAAAGTTAAAGTTTGGCTAAAAGCCTCACTCCATTGTCTGGACCATCTAAAACCTAATCCATTGCTGCCCCATCCAGAATCTTCGGTTAATATTTGGTTTTCAGCTTGTTTGTTTAGAGTCATATCGTCGCTACCCACAAATAGGGATATGGATAAATTGTCTCGACTATTAGGCTTATACGAAAGCTTAGCGTTCAAATCGTAGTAATAATAGGATGGCTCATTAGCCTCGTTCCTAAAATAAGATGGGTAAACCTTTGAGGAACTTACTATATCGGCCCTTGCGGTTTCGAGAAGTTGATAGTATATTGGTGATCGAAAAATATCGGTAAATGATCGTCGTCCAGAGATAAGAAAGGTTAGCTTGTCGTTAATTGGACCCTCAATCATCATATCGGCCGATAAAAGATCAACACCAGCATCAACAGCAACCTTGTTCTGGTTTCCGGTTTTTCCAGTAATCTCAATTACCGATGATGCCCGACCTCCCCACTGGGCATCGAAGCCACTTTTAAAAACCCTGATATCTTTCACCGACTTTGAGTTGAAGCTGGTAAATGCCCCAAAAAAGTGGTCGATGTGATACATAGTAAACCCATCAAAAACAAATAGATTCATATCAGAAGGTAGTTTCCGAACAATTAGCCCCGACAGGTTTTCAGTTGTACCATCAATCCCAGGTAGTAGCTGTAATGGGGCAGCAATATCGAGACCATTTAACGAAGGGATATCGGTATTACGATTTGAGTTCCAGCGAAACATACCAGGAGTAGGGTCGGTTGTAACAATATCGGGCTGCCTGTATGTTAGTACCGCTTCAGTAATCGTCATTTGCTGCTGCTCTAGCATTACCTCTAGCTGCCTATCATACAAAGGGGGATAAATGCGAATCTGTTTAGGCACAAAACCTAAAAAGCTAACGGTAAGGGTTAAGCTATCGGTTTGCTTTGTAAAAAGGGTAAAATATCCATCGGCATTAGCCGAAACACCTGTTGATGTGCCATCAATTGAAACCGTAGCGTAGGGTAAATGCTCTCGGGTAGCTTTATCGAGCACCAAACCAAAAATTTTATACTCTTTGGGAATTATTGCAACCTCTTCCTTAATTTCTTCCTTAGCCTTTGATACTGGCCTAACAACATACACATTGTTAATAATTGTGAGTTCCAAAGGCTTGCCATGTATGAGTCCTCTAACTACTTGCTCAATGGTAGAATTTACAAAACTGCCCGAAACAATTAGCTGCGAAGCCAAATCGCTATCGTAAGCAATTTTCACATCAAATTCATTTGAAATTTGCTCAAATATAGCTGCAAGGGGCTGGTTATCTACCCTAAGGGTAATTGTTTGGGCAAATAGCGAGCAGCTACCAACTATTGCGAAAAATAGAAGAGGAATTATTTTTTTTAAAACCTTTTGCATAAAACAGCTCAAATCATCCAAATGCAAAGCGTTACAATCACAACCATTATTGGTATACCCTAACCAGTCCCTTGGCTTTATCAATTTCATAGCTTAAGCCCATTGGCAAACAAACTAGCTCGAGCGCAACCGCAATGCTGTTGTTACTGAAGTAGCCAGTGTATAATCGGCTTTGGGGATTAAATCCCTGCACCTTTACTTTTACATTAAATTGCCGTTCAAACTCATCAAACACAGTGCTCAATGGTGTTTGGGTGTAATAAAATTCGCCATGAACCCAGCTAGCCGACTTTTTAATATCAACAGAAAGCCTTTTTAGCTCATTGCTTTTGGGTTGCAATAGAATGCCTTCGCCTGCACTAATTTTTTTAGTTTCAATACCCTTATGCTCAATGCCAACCAAGCCTTCAATGCACTTCACTTCAAGGATATTATCCCTGTAAAAAACATTAAAACGTGTACCAAGAACCCTAACAGAATAGTTACCAGCATGCACAACAAAGTCCCTATCGCTGCTATTTACCTCAAAAAGCGCTTCCCCATCAATTCGAACCTCTCGCCTTCTGTTAAAGCCATACTCCTTATGTTCAATGGTAGTTCCTGCATTTAGGGTTACAACCGACGAGTCCGGTAGCGTAAGGTATGCAACTTCCCCATACGGGGCTTCATACCTCTTTTTTGCAAATTGAAGATTAACTCCCACAGACGAAACAATAAGAAGGACTACTATAGCTGCAATCCAACGAAATGCATTATAGTTAAAACTAGCCTGCTTTTGCTCATTCTCTACCCCATCCAAAATCCTACTCCAAACCTCCTCCTTGCCATTAGGTGAGGGTGGTATTTTAAGCTGCGAGAGCAAGTTGTCTAGCCCACCGTGGTCCAAATAATCACCCTTTTGTATGTTATTATCCTTTGTCATAATTTGTACTCAATGCTTTTACGTAGCACCCGAAGCGCTTCGCTCATCCGTTTCTCAATGGCTTTAACACTTAGGCTTAACCTTTGAGCAATTTCAATATAGCTTAACCCCTCGATACGACTCATCAAAAACACAACTCTTGCATTCTCAGGAATTGAGGCAATTGCCCTCTCAAGCTTCTGCTGAAACTCGTACGAAAGCATTTCGGTATCAGCCGAATGGGGTGATTCATCAACGGGAATTAATCGCGAAAATCTATAGGTTACCTGCCTCTGCTTATACTGATTCTTAACAATATTTGAGGCAATGGTATAGAGCAATGACTTTAGCGTTTCGTTCTTTACTTTCGAACGAATAGACCAAAGCTTAAGGAATGTATCCTGAACCACATCATCGGCAAGATGAGGATCACCGGTTTTAAAATAGGCAAAGCTCCGAATACCCTCATAATGGGTATCGTAAACTTGCCTGAACCAGTCAAGCTCTTCCTTGCTATGGTTGCCGCTAGGGAGGGTCAAAACGAATAATTTTGTTTTTGTAAAGATAGCTAAATGCTTATTACGCTCTTCCTTTAAGTTAGATACATTTAGCCTAGATTTCGCATTTAACATTGTAATATGTAATTACTGCCCCCCCCACTTAGTGTATGGACTACCAAACTGTCACATAAAAATATTTTGCCTAATCGATAGTCTTATTTTCTTATCAATTATGGGGATGGTTTCATGAGGGTCAACAATGTATGCCTTCAGGTGTAAGTCGCCGTTACTAGGCTGGCTATGGCGATGCTAAACACTCCGCTATCGCACGTGCCCCACCCGTTGTAACCTAACAAAAAGAATGGTTACATTTGCTTTATGAGCCAAAAGCCAGAATGGCTTTGTTGTACTTTTGCTGTCGCAGAGGCAACTCAAGAGGATTAGTCAAGCATACCTGCTAGAGAGATGGCACGGAGGCTGGGCCGAGCTCGCAAAAAGCGGTCGGTTCGTGTGGCAACGGAGGAATTACTTTTGAAGCATTGGGTATTTTTGCGATTAAAAACTACAATCACGATAATACATCAGTGAATCACTAGAAACTGTTAACAAAAAGAGTAAAACAGAACTACTCGGCCTTTGGATGGACGTTACCTTCAGTATTTAATCCCTTAACAATTCCATGACCAGCAAAGAACAGCCGCACGATGGAATGCTAAGGGTAACGTATAGTGAATCAAAAAAAGCGTTGAGAACCCAATCTCAACGCTTTTTTAATATCTCATTAGCTAGGTTAGTCCTCAATCCACCTGGCAACATCCTCCATAGCGGGGTTATCTAGACCCAACTTATTCTTCTTGTTGTAACCGCAAAGGTCGTTGAACAACTTGCCTGCTTTTAAACCTTTTAGCGAAGCTACAGTGGTGTGCCCCATTTTTTGTAATACTGGAACCCATTCTGCTGGAATACCAACCTTTGCATATGCCTCGGGGGAATCCTTGCGCGATTTGGGTTCGGGTTTCATCTGGGGGAAGAACAGCACATCCTGTATAGACGACTGGTTGGTCATGAACATGGTCAATCGGTCAATTCCAATGCCCATACCCGAGCAGGTTGGCATACCGTACTCGAGGGCACGCACAAAGTCGTGGTCGATAAACATGGCCTCGTCGTCGCCCTTCTCACTGAGCTCTAGCTGATCTTGGAAACGCTCTAGCTGATCGATGGGGTCGTTGAGCTCGCTATAGGCATTGCACAGCTCCTTGCCGTTCACCATGAGCTCAAAGCGCTCGGTTAGCTCAGGGTTTGTACGATGGCGCTTGCACAACGGCGACATCTCAATGGGGTAATCTGTAATAAAGGTTGGCTGAATAAAATGATGCTCGCATTTCTCGCCAAAAATCTCATCGATTAGCTTGCCCTTACCCATCGACTCATCCACCTCAATGCCCAAGTTGTTGCAAATTTGGCGTAAATCATCCTCATTCTTTCCGGTGATATCAACGCCTGCGTACTCCTTAATGGCATCGGTCATGGTTACGCGGCGGAACGGACGCTTAAAGTCAATCTCCTTGTCGCCAACAGTTACCATGGTGGTATTGTGTAGGGCTAGGGCTACGCGCTCAATCATCTCCTCGGTAAAATCCATCATCCAGAAATAGTCCTTGTAGGCTACATAGATCTCCATAACGGTAAACTCAGGATTATGAGTACGATCCATCCCCTCGTTGCGGAAATCCTTGGAAAACTCGTACACGCCATCAAATCCACCTACTATAAGCCTTTTTAGGTACAGCTCGTTGGCAATACGGAGATATAAGGGCATATCCAACGCATTGTGATGCGTTACAAACGGACGGGCAGCAGCACCACCGGGAATTGGTTGCAGTATGGGCGTTTCAACCTCGAGGTAACCCTTCGAGTTGAAAAAGTCGCGCATGGTGTTAATAATCTTGCTACGCTTAATAAAGGTGTCGCGTACCTTTGGGTTTACCACCAAATCTACATAACGCTGGCGGTAACGCTGCTCTGGATCGGTAAAGGCATCGAACGTTTGGCCATCCTTCTCCTTAACTATGGGCAGCGGACGGATTGATTTGGACAGCACGGTTAGCTCCTGGGTATGAATGGAAATCTCGCCCATTTGGGTTTTAAAAACAATTCCCTTAATGCCTACTATATCGCCAATATCTAGCAATTTTTTAAAGACCGTATTGTAAAGAGTTTTATCGTCGTTGGGGCAAATATCGTCGCGGCGGATATATACCTGTACCCTACCCATCTGATCCTGTATCTCGAAAAATGATGCGTTACCCATGATTCTACGGGTCATGATACGCCCTGCCACGCAAACCTCATTTTTACCCTCGCTTAGCGAATCGAAATTGTTGATTATATCCGATGAGTAATGGCTTACTGGATATTCGGCCGCAGGGTATGGGTCAACTCCCAGTTTACGCATCTCGGCAAGCGATGCTCTACGTAGCTGTTCCTGTTCACTTAGTTCAAACATAGTATGTAAAGTATTGAAAATTCGGCTGCAAAGATATAGATTTTGGGCGACCAAAGCACTTTTAAGTCGCTTAAACTGATATGATAAATTGAAAATGGTTGATGAAAGCGCGCTACCCAAACATTGCCTTAACCCTTTTCACACCCTCAACAAGTTTATCAATCTCCTCGCAGGTATTGTAAAAGGCCATCGATGCGCGTACCGTACCGTCAATTCCGAAGTGAGCCATAACGGGCTCGGTGCAGTGGGTGCCGGTTCGCACGGCAATGCCCATCTTGTCGAGTATCATACCCGTGTCGTAAGGATGAATATCGCCCACCATAAACGAGATGATGGAGGCCTTTTCGTTGGCCGTTCCGTAAATCTTTACCCCGTCAATAGCAAGCAGCTGCTGGGTGGCATATTCAATCAACTCGGTTTCGTAGCGAAGGGCATTATCGATACCAACAGATTGGTAATACTTTATGGCTGTGGCCATTGCTGCAGCTCCAATGTAGTTGGCTGTTCCCGCCTCGAACTTAAAGGGCAACTCGTTGTAGGTTGTTTTGGTGAAAGAGACGGTAGCGATCATATCGCCACCACCCTGCCATGGGGGCAGCTGGTCAAGCAGCTCCTCTTTACCATACAAAACGCCTATGCCTGTTGGCCCGTAGAGTTTATGGCCCGAGAACACGTAAAAATCGGCATCCAATGCCTGCACATCTACCACGCCATGCTTAATGCCCTGTGCACCATCAATTAGAACCTTAACGTTGTGGCTGTGCGCTTTGGCAATAATCTCCTTTATGGGGTTTACCGTACCCAGCGAGTTTGAAACGTGGGTTACAGCTAAAATCTTGGTTCTATCGGTAATTAGCTCGTCGAGTTTGCTAACTTCAAGTTCGCCATTATCATCAAAAGGTAAAACCTTTAGCGTAGCTTTTTTGCGCTCGCACATGAGCTGCCACGGCACGATGTTGGAGTGGTGCTCCATCTCAGATACAATTACCTCATCGCCCTCAGCAATAAACGCCTCGCCAAACGAGAAGGCTACCAGGTTTATACTTGCAGTTGTACCCGAGGTAAACACTATCTCCTTAGTGCTTTTGGCGTTGATAAACTCGCGCACCACCTCGCGCGCCTCCTCATAGGCACGGGTCGATTCGTCGCTTAGTTTATGTACCCCCCTGTGGATATTGGAATTTACTTGGTTGTAAAAATAACCAATGGTATCGAGCACACAGGTTGGTTTCTGAGTGGTGGCGCCGTTATCGAAATAAACCAAGGGTTTACCGTGTACCTGTTGGTTTAGAATGGGGAAATCGGCTCGGATTTTATTGATATCGAAAGACATATTTTTACATTGATTTCTAACCTTTTAGCAATGGTCACTACGCTAATTTATCATCTCCATTAACGCTGCTCTAAACAATTCACATTCGTCATCGGACAGGATGCCCAGCTGCGCAATTATATCATCAGCTTTAGGGTAATAATTCTATCGACCTTAACTATGGAATTTACCCTTAACCTATTGGTTGGTGAGAATTCTATTAAGATTTCTCTCTCTGAAAGGTTACTGGGAACAACTGAACTAATGGCTGATACAACAATATCTTTATACTTGTCGGCTGTTTCGGCAATTACAACTGCAGGCCTCACCTTTTTTTGAGTGTGCTCTGCAAACGGGAAGGGAACAAGGACTATTTGACCAAATCTCATCCTTTATCCTTATTGGAATCAAGATAATCCTGATACAAATCCTCTTCTTGAGCAATCCAAAAGTCGAGTCCCCTAGATTGTGCCGAGAACTCTCTAACAGCGGAGGTTTCTTCATCAATCTCCTCAACAAATGTAACAATTACCTTGAAGCGCTTCTCCTTAGGCACATCACCAAAAAGTTTAATCTTTCCTGCTTCAAAAATTCCATTCACCGATAGCATAACATTACATTTTTGGTAAAGATAATAAAGCCAAAGTCAAAAGTCAAAAAAACAATTTAGCTTCAAGGTAAACCTTCTAGCAGCAATTCATGGCACAGTTATGACACCGCGACAGCTCACCGCGTAGGCGTTTGTTCACCAGCTCGTCGATACGCTCGCGAAGGGGCTCAATTTTAATTTTACCCACCACATCGTGGGCAAAGCCAAACATAAGCAATAGCTTGGCCTCGCGCTCGCCAATACCTCGCGATTGCATATAGAACTTAGCATCCATATCGAGCTGGCCAACGGTAGCTCCGTGGCTACACTTCACATCGTCGGCATAAATTTCGAGCTGGGGCTTGGTATTCATCCTGGCATCGGCGGTAAGCAGCAGGTTGTTGTTGCTTTGGAATGCTTGGGTTTTTTGGGCATCTCTACGTACTAAAATTCGGCCATTAAAGGCACCCGTTGCTTGCTCGTCGAGTATGGCTTTATACAGCTCGTTACTGGTACAGTTTGGCTTGGCATGATCGATAAACGAGTACATATCTACATGCTGATTCCTATCCACTAAAGCCAGCCCATAGGTATGGTTCTCGCACCCCTCGTCGTTTAGCAAGATATGCACGTTGTTGCGAATTATGCCACCATGCAGCGAAACCGTATTGGTGCTAAGCACAGAATCGCGCTCCTGCTTGCCAAAAATATGCGAAAACTGTGTTGAATCGTTATGCTGATTTTGCATCGACACAATATCGATGTTGGCCCCCTTGTTTGTAACCACCTCGGTAACCACGTTGGATATAAACTCCGATGGCGATAGGGTGTGGTCGCAGACAACGATATCGGCCTGAGCATTCTCCTCTGCCACAATAAGATTGCGATACTGAACCATCTGATTCTCGTCGCTCATAAGCAGGTTGATAATCTGGATGGGCTTATCGAGCACCACCCCCTTGGGTATGTAGATAAAAACTCCGTCCTGCGCAAATGCTGTGTTAAGGGCAACCAATCCGTCCTCATCGTTATTGGCCTGCGTATTGTAATACTTGCTAAAAACGTTTGGATATTTTTGGGCCGCCTCGGCAATGCTACCAACAATTACACCGTGCTCAAGCTCAACCAATGCATTAGGATTGTTCAAGTAAAAACCATTTAGCGTAAGGGCTAAGTGCGTATCGAGTGAGGGAATGTCGCAGCGAAAAATATCATCAATATTAAAATTGATTTGTTTGGGGGCAAAGTACTTCTCGTAATCGTTGCGGAAAAGTTGCTCCACCTTAGTGTACTTGTACTTCTCGCTTTTTACGCTGGGGAAACCTAACCGCTTAAAATTCTCAATGGCCGAAGAACGGGCAAGGTTAAGCGCATCAGCAGAGTTCTCGGTTATCAAATCGAGATTATTTATATAGAGGTTTATTAACTCCTCTTTGGGGGATATTGTGGTTGTTGGACTCATATCTATATCTTTAATTTCAACACAGAGACACTGAGACACAGAGGTATAAAAAAACTGTTAGTAACAAAATACTTTTTTGACAAGTTCATTTGTTGCTTTAAAAATTATTCTCAGTGGCTCCGTGCCTCAGTGTTAATCATTTGAGGTTACTCATTCTCTCCATTCTTAATCCAGTCGTACCCCTTATCCTCGAGCTGGAGAGCAAGCTCCTTGCCACCGGTTTTAACAATACGGCCGTTGTAAAGGATGTGCACAAAATCGGGTACAATATAATCCAATAGCCTTTGGTAGTGGGTAATAACAATGGTTGAATTCTCTGGCTTTTTAAGCTTATTTACGCCATTGGCCACAATGCGAAGGGCATCAATATCGAGACCAGAGTCTGTTTCATCTAGAATGGCCAGCTTGGGCTCAAGCATTGCCATTTGGAAAATCTCGTTCTTTTTCTTCTCGCCACCAGAAAAGCCCTCGTTTACGGCTCTATTGGTAAGGGCGGAGTCAATCTCAACCAGTTCTTTACGCTCACGCATTAGCTTAAGGAAATCGGAAGCCGAAAGTGGGTCAAGCCCCTTATGCTTACGATGCTCGTTAAGGGCGGTTTTCATAAAGTTCACCATGCTCACGCCGGGAATCTCAACAGGATATTGAAAACTCAGAAAAAGTCCTTCGCGCGAACGCTCCTCAGGCGACAGCTCAAATAAATCTTTCTGATTGAAAGATACCTCGCCCTGGGTAACCTCAAACAGTTCGCGACCTGCTAGCACTGCGCTAAGCGTACTTTTCCCAGAGCCGTTGGGTCCCATAATGGCGTGAATTTCGCCCGGTTTAATTTCTAAGTTTATCCCCTTAAGAATCTCTTTGCCATTAATGCTGGCGTGCAAGTTTTTTATTGATAACATAGTTTCGTTTCTTAAAAATCTATTGAAAAATATGTACTATTTCTATTTTACCCTACGCTACCCTCGAGGCTAATAGCAAGAAGTTTCTGCGCCTCAACGGCAAACTCCATAGGCAGCTTGTTTAGCACCTCCTTGGCATAGCCATTAATAATTAGCGCCACAGCATCCTCGGTGGATATTCCGCGCTGGTTGCAGTAAAAAATTTGATCCTCACCAATTTTCGACGTGGTGGCCTCATGCTCAACAATGGCGTTGGGATTATCTACCTCAATATAGGGGAACGTATGTGCTCCACACTTATCGCCCAGCAGCAGCGAGTCGCACTGCGAAAAATTGCGACAGTTATCGGCATTTTTAACCACCTTAACCAAACCCCGGTAGCTGTTATTGCTAACCCCTGCCGATATACCTTTGGATACAATTCGGCTACGAGAGTTTTTGCCAATATGAATCATTTTCGATCCGGTATCGGCCTGCTGATGATTATTAGTAACGGCAACGGAATAAAATTCGCCGTAGGAGTTATCGCCCATGAGTATACAGCTAGGGTATTTCCAGGTTACTGCTGAGCCGGTTTCTACCTGTGTCCATGATATTTTGCTATTTACTCCCTTGCAAATACCACGCTTAGTAACAAAATTATAGATACCGCCCTTACCGTTCTTATCGCCAGGATACCAGTTTTGTACTGTAGAGTACTTCACCTCGGCATTGTCCATAGCCACAATTTCAACCACCGCGGCGTGGAGCTGGTTCTCGTCGCGCTGGGGTGCGGTACAACCCTCTAGGTACGACACGTAGCTCTCGTCGTCGGCTACAATAAGCGTACGCTCAAACTGACCAGTATTGGCTGCGTTGATACGGAAGTAAGTGCTCAGTTCCATTGGGCAACGAACACCTTTGGGGATGTAGCAGAAGCTTCCGTCGCTAAAAACAGCCGAGTTGAGCGCAGCGAAAAAATTATCGGTAACGGGCACTACGGATGCAAGATATTTTTTCACCAGATCGGGATGCTCCTTGATGGCCTCGCTCATGGAGCAGAATATAATACCCTGCTCGGCAAGGGTTTCGCGAAAGGTTGTTTTTACAGATATACTATCCATAACCGCATCAACGGCAACTCCGGTGAGCATTTTCTGCTCTTCGAGCGGGATACCCAACCTATTAAACGTATCGAGCAATTCGGGGTCCACCTCCTCTAAGCTCTCAAGCTTAGGTTTCTGCTTGGGTGCAGCGTAGTATATCACCTCCTGAAAATCGATATCGGGAATGTTAAGATGAGCCCACTGGGGCATCTCCATGGTTTGCCAGTGGCGAAATGCTTTTAGCCGAAAGTCTAACATCCATTCAGGCTCCCCCTTTTTCTCGGAGATGATGCGAACCACATCTTCGCTTAACCCCTTGGGGATTGTTTCGGTTTCGATATCGGTAACAAACCCGTACTTGTAATCCGAACTGGTTACCTCATCGAGAATCTTATCCTGATCGTTGGCCATTACTTACTTTTTATTGATTTTTGAGACTAAAATACTATTGGGTTATACACTGGTAACAACGCCATAACAGCCTAATTGTTTACCACATTGTTAAAAAATTAACAAGTAGATTGGAATGAGTCTAAATAAAATGCAAATATAACGTGTTTAGGGTTAAACACGAAATGAAATGAAAGGAAATGCGGGACTTAAATTTATGATTTTTAGCAGTAAAACTAGATTAAGCAAGGCCGCTACTCGAATTGAACCTCTTCGACCTTTGCACTAATTTCACCTAGAGCATCGAAAATGCTTTTCTCGGGAGGGATAATGTTTTGATCTTTCCAAAATGTTTGATCGTAAACCCACGTATTATCGAGGAACACATTATGTGTTGGTTCCAGCTCACGCCTTTCGAATCGCACCACATTCACCGTATCTATTTGTGTGTTGACCAGCTCAAAAAACAGGTGAAACGAGCTGTTAAAAAGGCTACGCCTATACCTATATTTAAACTTTAAATCGCCCCTAACGTGCGATAGGTAATGCACGCCATTGTAGCTGTTGTAACGTATGGAATAAGCAATGCTTTGTGGTTTAAACCTAAACCTACGGTTGCGTTTATGCACGTACTGGTCGGTTATTCGATCGATATTTGAGGGGCTAACCTCGAAATCGGCACCCAGGATGGCCAGGTTTTCAATATCAATGTAAATAACCCCAACCATGAGCGGTTCAGTGATATGCTCCTTCAAGTCAAAAGCAATGGCGTATGCCATCCTATCGCCAATGGTCAAAATATCTTTGCGAGTAAAGTTGTAGTACTGCAAAAAATCGCCCTGCAAATAATATGGTGTGTGCTTCACCAAATCCAAGGTAAGCGAACTGTTAATTCCTCCACGAAGCTTGATGCTTAGGGTGTCGGCAGGTTGTAGGTTTTGGGTTTTTCTCGATTTGAGCAGCTTTACCTGATCGGTTTGAGAAATTCGGGTGTATGACGATTTGAATATTCGAAAGATGGCCTCGGAGTAGTTCTGGTACTTATCGTTTTTCACTACCCCCTCGCGATAAAATGATGTGAAGTAAGCTGGATTGGTGCTATAGTTCTCAGGGATTTTGTCAAAAGCTTCTTTTAAAAGCTGTTTGGGATCGACATTTCGAATAATAACCTCTTGAATAGAAATTGCTTCCCTATCCAGAAAAATATCGATGGGTTCTACTGCCAAAAGATCAATTGGGAAGTTTCGACTCTTGTAACCCAGGTGCATTAAGCTAATAACATTAGCGCTAACATCAGGAGAAATTTTAAGCTGAAAAACGCCCTCCTGGTTGGTAATGCTGCCCAGGGCTATCTCGGGGATACCAACCGTTACGTATGGTATGGGTTGCTTGGTTTGCGAATCGAGCACTCTGCCTCTTAGGGTTGTAACGTTTTTCCTTACGGTATCACTTTGGTTTTCCGAATTGTTGGATAGTATTCCTGAATGAATAAGAATATGATTATCAAATACTTTAAACGTAAAGTTAGAGCCACCAAGTATTTGGGATAAAGCATCTTTAAGCTTGATATTCTCAATCTGAGGACGAATTCGTTGGTCGCTATCAACCAGCTTGCTATCGTAAGCAAAAAGATATCCAATTGAATCGCTGAGCTGATTGAGGGCTTTATAAACAGTTGTTCTTTGACTGGGAATAGTTACCCTTAAGCTGAAAATATCACTGGTATCCTGCCCCATTACCTGCGAAGGAGTGGTTGACAACGCCAGCAGTAGAACAAAAACGATTAGCAATGGTAACTTTTGTAATACTTGGCCACAGGTATTTTGATAGGGTTTAACCATACTAGGGTTGCCGAAGTATAATGGTGCTATTCTCGAAATTCGATTCTAATCCAAGTGCTGCGCAAATAACCTCTACTATCGACTCTACAGAGTTATCGACAAATGTTACGGTTAACCTTCGGCTACCGACCTCATACGATTCTACAACAATGTTTGCATCGTATGTTTTGTTCAGCACCTGCACAATGGTTGCTAGCTGCTCATCCTTAAACTGTAGGCGTTGGATTTTATGTTTTAACTGTGGCGGTGTGAGCTCCCTGGTTTTGGTAAGCTGATTGTTGGCAAGTGTTACCCTGTCGCCAGCTAGTGCAATTAATCCTTTGGTTTTCGCGGCTTTCGACTCAACATTTACTGAACCTGTTTGGACCAAAACCTCAAACCCAGAATCTTTTGTCGATTTTACGGAAAATGAGGTGCCCAGCACTTTTACCTGTGCGGTACTAGTTTCGATAACAAAAGGCAACTCGGGATTGCGCGACACATCGAAGAATGCTTCCCCATCGAGTGAAACATCTCTGTTTCTCTTACCAAAAGCCTTGGTATAGGTAAGGGTTGTATTGGGTTCAAGATATACTACACTACCATCGGCAAGCGTATGCACTAGGGTTGATGGCTCCGATGTTGATTGAATTACAATGCTGCGGTTGAGCAAGCCAGTAAAGAGAAAAGCCGAACCAACAACCAGAACGATTGCTACAGCAGCAACCACCCTGAGCCATGGCTTACCGTAGCCGATTGATTTTATGCTAGATTTTTCTACCAACGATTCCTCATCGAGCTTGGTGATAAGTTTGTGCCAAGCATTGTCCACATTGGGTGTATTCATTTGTGTATTTCCAATTTGTTTCCAGTCGTTCCTGAAGTCATTTACCAGCATGGCATTCTCGGGATGGCTATTCACTATTGCTTCAAAACCATTAGCCTCGGAGCTAGTCATTTCTCCGGCCAAGTATTTTGCAATTGCGCTGCAATGATCTGGTTTATCTATATTAAACTTCATGGTTTCCGATTGTTTTAGCAAGTTACCCTATGGTACTGCTTCAGATTTATCCTAAATAGCTTAAGGGCCTTCCCCATATTCGCCTCAACGGTTTTTACCGAAACCGAAAGTTTCTCGGCAATTTCGTGGTATTTCATCCCATCGAACCGGTTCATCATAAATATTTGGCGGCATCTTTCGGGTAGCTGATTCAGCGTTTTATCAATAATTTCCGATAGTTCCTCTGCTTCAACCTGTTGTTGAGGTTCGGTTTCAAACTGTGTTTGCTGTGCCTGCATCTCCTGGCTATACCTGGTCCGAACGGCGTTGTGCTCAATAACTTTTAAAGACCGATTCTTTGTTGCCTGGTACAGGTACGATTTTAGTGATGTCTTGATCTCAATTCGCTCCCTATTCTTCCAGTAGTTGTAAAAAAGATCCTGAACAACCTCCTCGGCAACATCCATATCTTTCACAAACTTAAAGGCATAATGACAGAGCTCTGTGTACATCTTTCTAAAGAGGTTCTCAAACTCCTTGATGTTGCCCTGCTGAATTTTCCTATGCGAAAAGTTTACCAAAATGCCCATAAGTTCGTCGCAATAATTGCCCAAAGATATGAAAATGTGATTATACTTCTGCAAAAGTTTGTAGCTGCACCGCGTTGTTACGGTGCAGCCACATCCTTTTTGCTGATTACTTTTGCTGCCTTTGGAGACGACGTCCGTATCTTTTTATTGCATCCTCGATAGATTCCTCGGGCTTAATGTAGTTGTGCTCTCCCCAAAAATCATCATCGTTAAAAGCCTCTACCGCTTCGGCTAAAACATCTCTCTGCTTGAAACTCTCACGAATTGTAAACTTGTTGGCATTCTCCAAATCCCTGTCGGTAATTGCCATTTCGGCTACAACGGAATAGTTGGTGTTGAAAATCCGGCGGCGCCAGTTAGCTTTAAACGTAAGCTCGTTACGCATGTAGTTTAGGTAGTACCTGCCATCTTTCTCGGTGTAGGTTACGTAATACGATGTGCTGGTTGGTGAAAACTTAACACCAAGTGGTTTGCGAAGGATGAAGAGCTTGGCAGCTTCCTCCTCATTATCGAGGTTTATGCTAAAGTGTGCATGCGTAATGGCCAAGTTTCGGGTATCAACATAAAGTCTACCGTAATACAATGGTATTTCAATATGTTCCTTTTGGGCAAAAGCGATAACGTAGCTAATCTTATCGTCGATGGTAACCACATCCTCTATTGCAAAGTCGTAATAGTCTTCAAAGTCTTCAAAGAAAATCACATCGGAGTTCTTGGCTACGTCGAGCAGAAGCGAAACGTTTGGCCCTCCCTGCAGCTTAACGGCCAGGGTATCGGCTTTTTTCACATCGGTACTTTTACGTCCTTTGAATAGTTTTACCCTATCGCCACCCGACAGAGGTTTGTAAGGCGCCTTGTAAATATCAACCACTGCCTCTGATATTGAGATGTAATCGCGGCGCTGCTTGATGGTTTCGCGGTAAAACCCTCGGAGCATGTTGGGTTGGTCGCTGTAATTAAACTGAATTTTGCGTAAAGCCTCCTTGATAATGGTTAGGGGATCCTCAGGCCGGATGGTAACCTCATTTAGCGCAACGGATGAGGGTTCTAGCTCTACTTCAACCTCTCCACTTAAAAGATTACTTAAGGGCATTCTTTTCGATTTGTAACCCAAATGCGAGAACTCGATCTCTTTAGCATCAACCGATTTACTAATCTTTAGCGTGAATTCTCCTTCGCTATTCGATACGGTACCAATATGTGTTCCTGGTACAGTAATGTAGGCAAAGTAAAGGTTGTTGTTGGTTTTGGCATCTTTTAACTTACCACTCAGGGTAATAAAGCCATTTCCATTCTGCCCAAATGCTGGGCTGAGCATAAGCATTACCAATGCTAGGGTGCTCAATCTCCGTAGGTAGTTAGCAATTGTTTTCATAGCTATTTGTATTAAGGGTTAATATTTTCTTGTTTTCAATACTATGACCCTTAATCAACAATTTACCCTACCGGAAAATTGGAAAAAGTTTATTTTTATTTGGTCTTTGTCTAAATACCAACATTTAGGGATTGTGAAATAACTTGCTAAACAATAGCTTTGCAATCAAATTTAACAAACATAATTTGCATAAAATGAAAAGAATTAACAAAAACCTACTTATCGTACTCATACTAGGAATTAGTTTTGGTGTATCAACAATTTTCGCACAACCAACCTCAAAATCAGAGGAAGATAAGAAAGTCTCTATTGGAGGGTATGGGCAAATTGATTTTAACAAACCCTTTATTCCAAATCAAAATAGCAATTCTAAACTTGATATCCACAGAATGGTACTACTGTTTGGATACGAATACAACAAACGCCTTTCCTTTTTGACGGAAATTGAGTTTGAGCATGTAACTGAGGTTTATGTTGAGCAAGCCTACTTAAACTACGCTTTCTCCCCTTCACTAAATTTTCGTGCAGGCCTACTACTAATTCCAATGGGAATTATTAACGAATACCATGAACCATCTAGTTTTAATGGGGTAGAAAGACCATTACTTGACACAAGAATAATTCCATCAACTTGGAGAGAAATTGGTATGGGACTCACGGGGCAGGTTACGGCTGCAAGCCTAACGTATCAGCTTTACCTTGTAAATGGCTTTGCAAGTTACGATGGGTCAGCAAAGCTGAAAGGGGTTGATGCCCTGCGTGGAGGTCGACAAAAAGGAGCCGAATCGTTTATGAGTAGCCCAAATTTATCGGCTAAGATATCTTATCACGGAATTCTAGGTTTAGAACTTGGACTTTCTGGATACTTTGGTAAAACCCAATCGAGCCTGTACAACGGCATAGACTTTACCAATAAAGATCTGGTGCAAAAAGCCGACAGTTCGGTAGTAGGCGTAAGCATGATGGCTTTTGACTACAGGTACCGCTTAGGAAATTTCCGATCAAGGGGTCAGGTAGTGTACAGCAACCTAAGCAATACCGATGCCTACAACAAGTTTACTGGACGCGATTTGGGATCGGCTCTTTTTGGGTATTATGCTGAAGTGTCGTATGTAATTCCTTTCAATATGCAGGATCAACAGCATGAAGTAGAACCATTTGTTCGCTGGGAGCACTACAACACTCATTTTGATGTGGCCGGAGACCTTACTGCTAATGATTCATACTCATACAACGGGATAGGCGTTGGCGTTGGCTACAGATTCCATGAGAATGCTGTTTTTAAGATCGATTATATCCTCTATCGTAATGGTACCGACACTTTAAATAGTGGTGTTTTCAACATGGGAGTTGGAGTGAATTTTTAAATTATGAAATGGGTTTTCACCATATTATCATTGATGGCTTGCCTGTTAGCAAACGCACAGGAACTGAATAGACATCACAAAAGCATCCTAAAGGATGAGTTTGGCAAATCAGAAATCATTACCCAACCTGTGAACCTTGACCCAGCAATTTTTGATGTAAAAAAGGTTTCTGGTTGCTGGGAAATATATGGAACTGATAAGCCCGTGGCCTACCTTTTTCAACTTGAAACAAAAGGGAGGATTCATACATTTACGTCTCTAGTACTACTTAGTCCTGATGGGGCAGTTCTTGGGGTTAGAGTAACAGACTACCCTTCTACATATGGAGTGCAAATAACCAATAAACGCTGGTTAAGTAAGCTACAAATTGATGCAGAAAAAACCTATGATTATGGCAAAAACATTGATGCTATAAGCGGAGCAACTATCTCTGCTAAGGGATTAATTAAGGACATCGAATTACTAAGGAAAAGTGTGCAGCAAATGGGATGGGAAATTCTTTAAATTGGCACAATGCCCATACTCTATAAAAAAAGAGTTATGGGCATTGAGTCATACGAAACGTTGCAAAACACAGATTTAAAAGCTGTACTTTATTTTGGTGTATACCATATCATTGGCATCGTACTGTCCAAAGCGACCTTCCGATCCAATAAAAAAGTTTGCACCTAGCTGAATATCAAATCCATCGGCAAATGAGTACGACACCTTGGGTCGCATAAGTGCATCGCCATTATTTAGTCCAACATATGCAAAAAACTCAAGCCAAAGGCGCTCCCTCAGAAAGTCTTTCTTTGCAAGAAAAGTCAAAGTGTTTTTAAACTCATCTATATCGTTTAGATCAAGGCTTATATCCTTTATCTACTGCAGAGTTTGGGGATTGTAAATTCCGTTTTTGTTCTCTATGGCGATAAGAATGCCATCCTTAATGTTGAACCACTCCTCGGCCTGATAGCTGTATACGAACGCTGGATGTGTTTTGGGCATGTACTCGTCGAGGTTGGTTTCCATTCGGGAGCTCTGGCGCATTGAGCGCACAAAGAATACCGTTAATACAACCACTACAACCATGATTGCCCACGAAAGGAGCTTGTAGTTTTTCTGAATTTTTGTAATACAATTAGGTTTGTTAATATCAACTAACTTGTTGTTCGAAAAAATAACATCCTGTAAAACAAGATGTTTAGTCTACATATTACAATAAACGTGCGTTCTGTGTAGGCTTGGGTGTTTTTACTACCAGAATCCTAGCCGTTGTGTTTGAACTATTTGACAGGCAGTGTACAATGTCCTTGGGGCTTTCAATCAAATTATCCTTTTTAACGCTTATGGTCTCGTCCCCAACTCTTACATCTACAGTGCCCTCTAGGATATAGAAGAATACATCAACCGGAGTAAAATGCGGCTTAAGGGTTTCGCCTGGTTTTAGGTGGATGTGCATAGCCTGCGCATCGGTTTTCTCGTATAGCACGCGAACATCTACCTTGTGGGGTGTTTCCCTAATTTCTTGCTTTGTCCAATCGGTAATTTTCATAATCTGGAATTATTAGTTTAACTATTTCGTGTTTTTACAAGATTTACCTAACCTCTATTAAATTTCGAATGGTATTAAAGAGGTGGCTAACCTCCTCGCGGTGGTTAAACGATTTGTCGCCCATTTGCCAACGTTTTACCATCATCCGTAGCGAACCAATTATCATAATGGTAAGGTACTTCGATTCAATTTCGGGTTTTATCTCACCCTTGGCTTGCCCTTCGGCAACCAATGCTTTAATTACATTGCTGTTACGATCCATAATTTCTGCAATTTTCTCTTGCAGGACCGGCTCATTGCGAAAAATCTCTTCGGAAAAAATTACGCTTACAAGTGATGGATTGCGCTGAAAGGCTTCGAAATGACCATCAAAAATGCATTCAATTCTTCTTAAAGGACCATCGTTGCTATTCACCTGCTTAAGAAACATTTGTTCACCGCTACTTTTAAAGTAATCGAGGATAGCAAGCAGAATGCTTATTTTGTTCTCGTAGTGTCTATAGATAGCGGGTTCGGAGATACCTATTCGTTTAGAAATATTTTTTATGGTAAGTCCCTGTATACCTATTGTTGAAATAATTTCCAGTGAGGTGTCAATTATTTCTTGCTGTCGGTCGGTTAGCATGGCTTTAAATGTTTTGTTTTACTTGGCGCTTGTTCATTACCATATTGGTAACAGCAAAAATAATAAATAGTAGTCCAGACCAAAAGTGGAGGTGAACCATAAACCTATGGCTTGGCTCAATGCCAGAAATATAAAGGATAAATAGCGGGATAGAGGTTATAATTGTACCAATAAACCCAATCATTTTAAGTGCAGAAACAATTTTCATAGCTATCTCTTTTAAAAGTTGATCAATCTATTTAATGCACAAAGTTAGTTAATGCTCACTAACTTCAACATAATTATGCGATTTTTTATCCATTAGCTCTTACATCGCAAGGAAACACCAAACGCCCTATCTTATTGGGTATTGGTAGTCAACAAAAAAATCCAATTGGCTTTGGCCAGCAAATGCCTATATTTGTATCGATAAACAGAATAGGTGTGGCAAGTTATTTGCCCTCTCGGAGGTTAACATCAACGACCCGTAAATATTCTCGCAAGAGATATTGGATGGGAAAAACGGTTGGGTTAACAATTAAAATGTAAAAATAATTGACCCAATATGATATGCTGATACATGAAGATAAGCAGCCACAAATGAAAACACCCCAGATTAGGTTCAGAGATATTGAGAGTGTAGCATAAAATTTGTTCAAGTAAGGCTTGTCGATTAAGACTAGAATTCATTTTGTCACAAAACAACAAACTATTCAAAATTTTGAAGTGTAAATCAATACTGTTGACCTTTATGTTTCTAGCGTGCTGCTTGCATAGCACGCTGGGCAGCTTAACCGTTCAGCAACCCGATTCAACAACAACTAAACAATCCAAAATCACTCCTGGTATCCCATCTACCTACGATTGGCTAAAACTTTTTGATGGGTCTGAGATGGAGGTTGAGGTTCGCCGCATTTCCGAGAGGTATGTGTTTTTCTCGGAGCCAGGCAATATGGATACCGACTGGATGGATCGTCGTAAAATTAAAACCATATACTACAGAACGGGTGCGGTAGAGCAACTAAACTCTAGTGAGCAAGAAATTAAGGCGACTAAGGACTGGCAAACAATTGATTTAACAAAGGATCCCACCGAGGTTGATGATTGTATAAAAATCGATGATCTTAATGTCCGATTTGAGTCGAAAAGCCGACAGCATTACCGCAGCGCAAAAGCGCTTGAAAGAAGTGCCGAAATAATAATACTAAAGCAAGCTGCCAATATGAATGCCGATATTGTGCTGATCACCAAGATTAATCACATTCGGGCATACGGCGATCCACCAGTTATATCGATTAATGCAGAAGCCTACAGAAAACGTTGATGGATACTACTTTAGGATCTCGATAATTTGCCGATAAAGGCTTTCGTGTAGTTCTCCAAGTCTTCTCATCTTCTGGCTCCCCTTAAGTAAATGCTTTGCTACATTAACTCTGTTGGCAAACACGTTTGCCCATTTTTTCCATATAAAGAATATGTAAAAACTTGCAATAAACCCAACAGCATAAAGGGCGCTATAAAGCAAACTCTTGGTTATGATAGCAAAAATACCTGTCTGAATTATAAGCATCAAAAGTGATAATACAAGTCCAATAACAAACCGAACACTGCTTATAAATTGCTTGTCTTCGAACTTATTGCTGAGCAGCTTAGCGGCTGCCACAGGAATAATTATGTTAACAAAAGAAGCAACAAACAACGGCAATGCAACACCTAATGCCAGGGCTAAGGGTAATAGGCTTGCCTTATGAATTGTTTTTAAAGGGAAAGAGCCGGGTGGAATTCCTCGTCGGTTTAGCAGCAGCCTATATTCCAATGCATCGGCGGCAAGCAGCAAGAAATCATCGTTATCATTGTTCTTGAAACGGTTTATTCCCTTAATAACCTCCTGCTGTATATCAACAATATTGCTATGACTTTGAGGTAAGCCCTTGTTTGCCAATAATTCTTGGGCAAAGGAATCAATGAGCACCTCATAAACGGAGTAGTACTTTTGCTCCTCAATATCTATCATCTCGGCCTTTATGCCTTTCTCCAAATGGCCCATGAGCATATTGTAAGCCTTGGCCGAATTCTCCTTGTAAACATTCATAAAGGGTTTGGCGCTAAAGGGTTCGCCAAAACGAATGTGCAGCCCGCTACCAACTCGAGAATAATGGGTGTAATCGAGCCCTACGGGCACTATCATGATGTCTAGCGAATTATCGGCCTCAAGAGCTTGTAAGGCGATACGTGCAATCCCCTTTTTAAGCGTTCGCAGGCGCTTATGATCGCCATGGTTACCCTCGGGTAGTATCACCAGTCCATTTTGATTTTTCAGAACATCTATCGTCTTGTTGAAAATCTCATCGTTTCGTTGCAGATTCTCGTACCCATCGCGCATGCGGAAAACGGGCATAATTTTAATAAAGGTTAGAATCTTGCTTACTGTTGGCTTTTTAAAAATATCGGCGCGGGCAAGGAAGACAGGCTGCCAAGTTTTTACACAAAGAATTGCCAGGGCATCCATAAGAGCATTCTGGTGATTGGGCGCAAATATCAGCGTTTTGTTTTTTGGCAGCTTGTTTAGCCCCGAAACTGTAGTTTTAAAATAGAAGTGGAAACCCAAATCGACCCAATGCTTTAGAATGAAGTAGGCCAGTGACCACTTCTCAACTTTGTCTCTTGTTGTAGGCATAAATAATATTTTGATACAATTAGTACTTTCTTTACCTAATCAATTGGTTTTCGGCTAAATATAGATGCAATACCTAGTCCAGCCAGGATATGCCAAATACCCCACCATGCAGCAATAAAGGCCATACCTCCTAAGCCATCGAATAGATTTGGGTTGAAAATAAGCACAAGCCCAAGGCCTGAGTTCTGAATTCCGGTTTCAATAGTCAGGGTTCGACGATCGGGCCGAGGTAGCCTAAATAATGAGGCCAAGGAGAATCCCGTTAGAAGGGCTAAGAGGTTATGGGCAAAAACTATTAGTAGGATAAAGTGGATATAATCTAAAAAGAATTGAAAATTGGACGCTAATGCTGCCAGAATGAATCCCATAAAAGCTACCAGCGAGAACCATCTTAACGGTTTAACAATCTTATTAGCAGTTTCGGGAAATTTGTATGCAAACCAGGTACCGGCCACAATGGGAATGCCAAGCAGAATAAAAACAGTTTGCATCATCTCCCAGACATCAATTTTTATGGGAATTACCATATCGGCAGTACCAGAGTACAAGCCACCCCAAAAGGCAAAATTTAGGGGTGTGAGCACAATGGCCGTAAGGGTAGCAAAGGCCGTAAGGCTAACAGATAGCTCAATATTAGCTTTGGATAGGGATGATATAAAGTTGGAGATATTCCCTCCTGGACAGGCTGCCACTAGAATCATCCCCAACGCTACGCTAGGTGTGGGTTTTAGAATTAGTACCAGTAGAAATGTAAGCGCTGGTAGGGCAACAAACTGCGAAAGCACTCCAACCAGAGCAGATTTGGGTTTTTTAATTATCTCCTTAAAATGCTTTACTTTAATTTCTAGGGCTACACCAAACATTATGAACGCCAAAGTAATATTCATAAAGAGCAGGCCACCCTTGCTAAAGTTGAGGCGGATCCAATCAAGTATCTCCATCTCCTTCTTAATGTGCATCTCCACATCCCGCACCTGGCCATTCACCAGTTCAATTCTATGCCGATTGGAAAAATACAAATCAACCCCATGCTCCTGAAGGGTTGGTTCTCCTGCTGTGGCAATAACCTCTTCCTTTTTCATCCCAATACGGAGCATTGAGATGGGCCTTGTTTGCTTTGCCTTTTTATCGTTTTTATGGGTTGGCTTCAACCTGTCCTTAACCCTTATGTCAATTACCTGATCGTTAACAATTACAACCTGATCCTTAAGGTAGAATAACCGCTCAACGGAATACGAATGGGTAGGAGATCCAACCATATCGATTACCTGAGCCGAATCCATTCCAACCACAACATCTTTAATGAGCTTGTGGTAGTTCTTGGCAAGCAGCAAATTTGGGGTTATGATGAAAAACAAGAACCAAAATAGCGATGCTGTGGCAGTACGTATTTGGGTGGGGTAAAAATGTTTCATCAAAATATGGATTTGGTTAATAAAGGTTGCAAATTATAAAAAAAAGGCAGAACTCACATTCTGCCTATCAAATATTATTGCAGCTTACGGGCTAATTATCTGCTCCCAATATTTCGCGGAGAAGTTTACCTTGCTCTTCGTAGCCTTTCTTGCCCAAAAGGGCAAACATATTCTTTTTATAAGCCTCAACCCCCGGTTGATCGAAAGGATTAACATCGAGAGTATAACCGCTTATGGCGCAAGCTTTCTCGAAAAAGTAAATCAGATACCCCAACCAGTACTCGCTAATCTCGGGTATTTGAATATTGATGTTCGGCACTTTCCCGTCGAGGTGAGCCAGCGTGGTGCCTAGCTGAGCCATACGGTTAACATCCGATAGCCGTTTACCAGCAATGTAGTTAAGTTCGTCAAGGTTTTCAGAATCATAGGGAATTTCTATCTTCCTACGAGCCTTATCTACAGACAGAACGGTTTCAAAAATCATACGCTCCCCCTCTTGAATATACTGCCCCAACGAGTGCAAATCGGTTGTGAAATCGACCCCAGCAGGGAACAGCCCTTTGTTTTCCTTACCTTCGCTTTCACCATAAAGCTGTTTCCACCATTCGGTTAAGAAATGCAACTTTGGTGTATAGTTTACCATGATCTCAACCCTATACCCATTGGTGTACAGGGCGTTGCGAGCAGCGGCGTAAAGACATGCAAGATTATCTGCAAATGGGATATCAACTCCAGTGGCTTTCTCAGCATCGGCAGCCCCTTTCACTAACATTTTAATGTTAAAGCCAGCAACAGCTATGGGCAGCAGGCCTACAGGTGTAAGCACGGAGTAGCGTCCTCCCACATCATGGGGTATTGTAAATGTTTTGTAACCCTCCTGGGTTGCTAATTGCCTGAGAGCTCCTTTGGATGAGTCGGTTATGGCAACTATGCGATTAGCAGCCTCCTGCTTACCCACCTTCGCCTCGAGATGCTGTTTAAGCAGCCTAAAGGCAATTGCAGGTTCGGTGGTAGTTCCCGATTTTGAAATAACAATAATTGAGTATGATTTACCATCAAGCAGCTCGAGGAGCTCCGAGTGATACTCCTCGCAAATGTTGTGTCCAGCAAAAATAATCTTTGGAAAACCCGTGGCAAGATCGTTGGCAAACGAATGGTTTAGGGCATCGACAACTGCTTTAGCTCCTAGGTAAGATCCCCCAATCCCAACTACAACAACCACATCACTTTTATTCTGCAGGTCGGCCGCTACTTTTTCAATACTCTCTAGCTCTTCGTCAGAAGTTGATGATGGCAACGATAACCATCCTAAATAGTTACTCCCCTTACCCGTGCCAGCGTGAAGGGCTTTAAGGTTTTGCTCAACAACTGTTTCAAGTCCAAACACTTGATCCTGTGTGGCAAACTCAAACACATCCTCAATATTGATGCTTAAATTGCTCATATTACTCCGTTTTACTTGTTGCTAATGAAGCTTATCTGTTAAAATTTTCATCTCTACAGAGGGAGCAATCCCCTCGTATAGAATATTATAAACTGCCTGACTAATGGGCATATCAATGCCAAAGCGCTGATTTATTTCGTATATACAATGCGAAGCGTAGTATCCCTCAGCAATCATATTCATCTCAAGCATTGCCGATTTTACCGAGTACCCCTTACCTATCATGGTGCCAAAAAGCCTATTGCGGCTAAACTGGGAATAGCAGGTTACCAGCAAATCGCCCAAATAGGCCGATAAGCTGGTTTCTCGTTTATCGGGATATGTTTTGTTCAGGAATTGCTTTATCTCAAACTGTGCATTACTTACAAGTACAGCCAAAAAATTATCGCCGTACCCTAGCCCGTGGGCTATTCCTGTGGCAATGGCATAAATATTTTTAAGTACAGCGCTGTACTCGGTACCATAAATATCGGTGCTAAGTATGGTTTTTATATAGTACGATTCTAGATATGATGCTACCTCGGCAGCCGTTTGCTCGTTCTTACATGAAATGGTGAGGTACGATAGTCGACTAAGTGCAACCTCCTCGGCATGAGATGGGCCGCTTATTACACCAATATTTGCGTAGGGCACATCGTAATAATTGTTAAAAAACTCGGCAATGGTGATGTTATCAACGGGGATTATACCCTTTATGGCGGTTACTACAAACTTATTGATTAGTGGCTCGGATAGCGGCTCCAGCCAAATCTTTAGAAATGCCGACGGGACTACAAAGATTAGAATATCCGACTCCCTAACCACCTCATTAATATCGTTACTAATATTTAATCGGTCGAGGTTAAAGCTAACAGAACTCATGTAGCTTGGGTTGTTGCTGTGGGCTTTAATATGATCAATAATTTGGGGTTCTCTGATATACCAGTTGACCCGCTGATTATTCTCATGCACAATTTTGGTGATGGCTGTCGCCCAACTCCCACTGCCAATAATTCCAATGCTTTTTTTCTGTTCCATTTGTTTAACTTTCGATGCTAACTTGGGCATCACTGCCAAACTATTGGTTGGCAAAACCTAAAGTATGAGGGGCAAAGGTAGGGAATATTTTGATAGGATGTAAACCAAGCAACTAAAGTAAATATATGGCGAACCATTTGCATTTAGCGCTTTTGCAGCTTGCAAACGTTTTACATTACCTCTAAGATAGAATATGAGTGTTTAAAATTTTACACCCTAATAGTAGGGTACTCGTAATGGTATCTAACCAATGTGTTGTGTAACCGTAGGCGTTGCTAATCGCTAGCGGATTCAACAGAAGCCCCATAGTTATCATCCAGCTCATCTAAAAACTCGTCGAAATACTGAATATCTCTCACCCTAAGCTGAATAGTGGTAATGCCCCTGTAGCTATTTTCGCTAATACTATAGCAAACACTGAAGGGAGAACCCTTTCGGATTTTCTTATAATGCTGTGCCATTTGAAAAGCGATTCCGTGAAAAACCTTTGGGTTATCCTCCTGTATAAGCGAGAGTTTTAAGTGGTCTCGCTCGTTACCAACCAGGCGGCTATCTCCAGTATCGTAAACGTTCTCAGTTACAAATACAGGGGACATATTGCCGGGACCATAGGGTTGAAACTGCTTAAGGATTCGATAGAACTTATCGGTAATATCGCCAAAGTTAAGGTTCGCGTCAATATCAATCTGCGGGATAAGCATTTCGGGTTTAATTCGCTCACTCACATAGCTATCGAATCGTTCAATAAACTCAGGAACCTTCTCGACCTTCATGGTAAGGCCAGCGGCATACATATGCCCACCAAAATTCTCGAGCAAATCGGCACAGGCCTCAACGGCTTGATAAAGGTCGAACCCAGGAACCGATCGTGCCGATCCCGTGGCCAAACCATTCGATTCGGTTAGGACAACCGTAGGGCGGTAGTATGTTTCGATAAGCCTTGATGCCACAATACCAACCACCCCTTTATGCCATTCGGGATTGAACAGAACTGTAGTTTTTTTACTCTGCAACGCAGGGTTTGTTTCAATTAGATTTAACGCTTCCTGAGTTATAGATCGATCGACAAATTTGCGATCGTTGTTGCATGAATTTACCACAGATCCCATCTCGAAAGCGATGGAATCGTCTTCGGCGCAAAGCAAATCAACAGCCGATTTGCCCGACTCCATGCGGCCTGCAGCATTTATCCTAGGGCCAATGCGGAACACTATGTCATCAATGGCAATGGTATGCTTCTCAATACCAGCCAATTTAATTATAGCCTTAAGCCCACGGCTAGGATTGTTGTTTAGCTGCTGCAAGCCAAAATGGGTTAGAATTCTATTCTCATCAATCACCGGAACAATATCTGAAGCAATACTTACGGCAACCAAATCAAGTAGAGGGTAAAGTTCCTGCAGCGCAATCCCCTTTACCTCACAAAATCCTTGCATCAGCTTAAAACCAACACCACAACCCGAAAGTTCCTTGAACGGGTAGTTGCAGTCGGGCTGCTTGGCATCGAGAACGGCCACAGCGTTTGGCACCGATTCTCCGGGGAGGTGATGATCGCATATAATAAAATCGACCCCTTTTTGCCGAGCATACTCAACCTTATCCACGGCTTTTATACCGCAATCCAGCGCTATAACCAACGAATAGCCATTCTCAATGGCAAAATCGATACCGGTGTAGGATATTCCATAGCCCTCGGAATACCTATCGGGTATGTAATTGCCAATGCTTTGGGTGTACTTATGCAGAAAGGAATACACAAGAGCAACCGCTGTAGTGCCATCCACATCGTAATCGCCGTACACCAAAATTTTTTCGCTGGCCTCTATTGCCTTATCAACACGTGCCACCGCCTCCTTCATTCCTTTCATGAGGAAGGGGTCGTAAAGATCTTCAAGAGCGGGCCTAAAGAATTTCTTGGCCTGCTCGTAGGTTTCAATACCACGCTGCGCCAACAGGTTTGCTAAAATCCTGTCGATACCCAACGCGTTCATTAAACCTTCTACTGTGCTGGGGTTACCAGCCTCTTTATAATTCCATCGCTTTTTCATCAAAAACAGATATGCCAAACACCTCACCAAATTTCTCAAACATCACCTTCTGCACGGCATCAAAATCTACCTCATGGCCTAGCTCCTTCTGCATAGATGTTACCCCTTTGTCCACAAATCCGCAGGGGTTGATGTAGCCAAAGTAATCGAGATTGGTGTTGACATTAAACGCCAGCCCATGCATAGTAACAAAACGGCTGGCGCGGACTCCTATTGCGCAAATTTTGCGTTCCTTACCCTTTTGGCCCACATCGAGCCACACCCCGGTTGCTCCATCGAGGCGCGAGGCCTCAATGCCAAAGGGCGATAGCGTTTTAATTACCACGTCCTCAAGCATATTGATGTAGTGCTTAAGGTTGATATTTAACGCTTCGAGATCGAGTATTGGGTAGGCAACAATTTGGCCAGGGCCGTGGTAGGTGATATCGCCACCACGATTGATATGGTAGTAGGTTGCACCAATCTGCTTCAACATCTGATCGTTGATAAGCAAATTGTTGTCGTGTCCGCTTTTTCCTAATGTGTAAACGTGAGGATGCTCACAGAAAAGAAGGTAACCCGATAGCTGCCTATCGGTCTGTTTGCGGTGCTCAAGCACGTTGGCAAACAGCTCCTCCTGATAATCCCAAGCCTTTTTATAGTCAACTAAGCCAAGGTTTTGGTATTTTATGGTTTGCATTTATATGTTGATATTTTTTATTCATCTAGGTTGAATGTTACTGAGCAATGCTATTCGCTCTGCTTAGCGGTTTCTTCGGCGTGGTACGACGACCGTACCAAGGGGTCACTCTCAACAAATTTAAACCCCAACTCTTTGGCCTTTGCCTTAAACATTTCGAAAACTTCGGGGGTTACGTACTCCTCAACCGGCAAGTTGTTCCCTCGGGGTTGCAGATACTGACCAATGGTTACCGCCTTGCACCCCACGGCTGCTAAATCGCTCAACGCTTTATCAACCTCCTGCTGGGTTTCGCCAAGGCCAACCATTATGCCCGATTTGGCAAGGTAGCCATTTTTTGCGATATGCGCAATAACGCTCAGGCTTTTTTGGTAGGTAGCCCTCGATCGAACCGAAGGGGTAAGCCTTTCCACGGTCTCAAGGTTGTGAGCAACTATATCGGGGTTTGCCTTCAGCACAATGTCGAGTAGCTGGGTATTGCCGTTAAAATCGGGGATCAGCACCTCAACCTTTGTGTTCGGATTTTGCTTTCGCACCTCGGTAATGGTATTGTGCCAGTGCTGAGCTCCCTCATCGGGCAGATCGTCGCGGGTAACCGAGGTTATTACGCAATGACGAAGTTTCATAAGCTTAACCGACTCGGCCACCTTAGCAGGTTCAGCATCGTTAGGTGGCAATGCCTTCCCCGATGCTGTGGCGCAGAACCGACATGCGCGCGAGCAGATATCACCCAAAATCATAAAAGTGGCCGTGCCATTTCCCCAGCACTCCCCAATGTTGGGACACATACCGCTGGAGCATATGGTGTGCAATCCGTGCTCCTTCACCACCCTTCTAACCCTTGTGTAACCCTCACCTGTAGGCAGTTTTATCTTTAGCCATGAAGGCTTCCGCTCTATCTGTTTCATATCCTTACTGCTCGTTGCACAATTTAAAATCAGTCTACAAAAGTAGTAAAAATGAGTACGCTTTAGGAAAAGGCTAAGTCCTAATTAAAGGTTATGCGTTTATGTTGTTGATTTAGTGTGCAATTAATTTTAATATACATCGTTCAAAACCTTAAGCAATGTGAATTCGATGTAACGCGTTGATATAAGACTCCACAAAATAAGGTAATAAGGTTGGATATCTTTGGCTTCGCTCTGTTTTACTAAGGTTAAAAAACCAAAATAAGGTTTATGAACTTCAAGAAACCTTATTATAAACTCAAATAACCTTAGTAATAAAAACAATAATCACAATTATCAACCTTATTCGCTTATTTATAAAGGAGACTCATGATTATTCCTTATGTCGAACTCACGTTAGGTAGTATATCACCTGTTATCCAAATTCTAATGCATTTTTTAAAACGCTAGGCGCATTTTATCGTATATTAGCAAGTTGCAAGGCAAATATATGGAGACATATCAACATAAAACATTGGTGAACTATGAGCAGTGGCTAAGGTATATGTTCGATTTAAATTACCTTGCACTAAGCAACTACATATACTACAAAACTGCCAACCCAATCACCTCAGAAACGGTACTAATTGATACCTTCAAAATTCTTTGGGCTGACAGAGAACGTTACGGAGGGCAGCAAAACATTACCGCACCATTTATTGTAGCATCAAAACTAATTCGCAAAAAAAGAATTCCAACCAGTAATAAATTCGATTTTAAACTGATTATTCAAGAGGGATCAACCATCCACTTTGAGCGTAATTTGACTATCGAATTTGCAAGGATAGCCAATAGCATCCTGGAGAAATTACCCCAATTCCCTCGTACCGTTTTACTAATGAATAGGTTGGATGGTTTAACTGCCGACGAAATATCGCAACGGTTAAGCATTAGCACCAGAGACATACTCGAAACCCTGGATAAAGCAGCCAGACAGGTTGAGGGTTTGCTAACCAACTCCACAAGCACATCGCCAACCACTGCCCAATTCCTCGACCTGTTAGCCCATCTAACACCCACTAGCCAACAGGGATCCATAGAGGATGACTGGACTACACTGATGAAATCGATAAGGAAAGAGGAGCAGTTTGCACGGATTACCAAGGGCATAATGCGTTGGGGCGGTTTGGCCCTTGCGCTAATTGTAATCATATCAATTGCATCGGAGTGGCGCTTTGCCAAGGTAACGCATAAAACCCCAAGGGCTAAAATTGCTTACTTTCTGCTACCCGACTCTACCTTTGTAACGCTTAATGCAGAGAGCGCAGTTCAGTACCGTCGTTTCGGTTGGAAAAAATCTAAGGTGGTTAACCTTACTGGCGAGGCTTACTTCGATTTACTGCCTGAGGTAAACTCGCTTACCGTTAAAACAGGTGAAGTGACAACCACACCAGGTTACGGTGCGGTAAACATTTTTTACCGAAACAATACGGTAAACATTCATTGCCTTGGGGGCGATACACAAGTAGATATATTTGAGAAAGGGAAGTTTAAACTCAGGCCTAAAGAGGGGTTGGAGTACACCCATGACCTCCACTCCCACCGAATTGAACCCATTATCCCCTCCGAGGTAAAGGCCTGGACAAGGGGAGAGTTCTACTACACTAACGAGCCGTTAGCCAACGTGCTTGATGAAATTGAGAGGCAATACGATGTAGATATCCAAAGGGAAGGTATTGCGATAGACATGCATTACTTTAGCGGTTATTTCACCAGCAATAACCTAGACATTGCCCTCGAAAGGGTTTGCTCGCAGAACCTGCTGGAGTATAGCATCGATTGGAAAACCAGAACCGTTGCCATTAAGCAATAACACTTCGTTAGTCAGGGCTTGACTTGGAGTCAAACCCTGACTAGGTGCCCAACAAAAAACGGGGTACTCAATGAGCACCCCGTTGTAATNNTTGACTTGGAGTCAAACCCTGACTACATGCCCAACAAACAAAAACGAGGTGCCGTTGGGGCACCCCGTTGTAATATTATAGTACAAGATGGTTGGCTACTCCACCACCAGCGAGGCCGCATGGCGCTGCCCCTGGTGCACCACCACCACTTGGTACACCCCGCGCTGCCAGCCCGACACGTTGAGCCGCAGCGTGCCGTTGCTAAGCTGGCCCCGGTACACCGGCTGGCCCGTGGCGCTGGTCACCACCACCGGCGCATCACCGGCAGCCGACAGGGTGCCATTGGCAGTAGCTGCACGGAGTTCCTCCCCGCCAAGGGTCACCAGCACCTCCCCGCGGGCCGGGTTGGGCGACAGCTCGATGGGCCACCCCGGCGGGTCGATGATGCCCCCGCCCAGCCGCTCGATGGTGAGGTATACCCGGGCGAGGGTGCTCTCCCCGCAGGCGTTGTACGACCGCACCGTGAACTGCCCCGTGCCCACCTGCAGCGGCGTCACCAGCACGGTGTTGCCGCTCTGCGACAGGTCAAAGTTCTGGGGCGAGCCCGTCTTCACCACCTCCCACCCCGTGGCCGAGGCCGTGCCGGGGGGATCCTCGAAGAACAGCTGCAGGCTCGTGGTCACCTCCCCCAGGGAGAGCGTGTAGCTGGCCGAGCCGCCGGTCTGCGTGCTGCTGCCGCTGCGGATGTGGGGCCGCGCTGGAGGACCAACGCTCACGCTGCGACGAAGGGGCGGCAGGTCCCCGCACGGGCCGCTCACCACCGCCTGCACCCAGCCCGGGCCGCTGGTGGTGGAGCTAGCCGCTTTGACCCGATAAGTACCTGTGCCCTGCCCGCTCACGTAGGCCAGGTTGCTGCTGCGGGTCCAGCTCACCGTGCTGCCCGCTGGCTTATTATTGATGGTGAAGGTGGTGCTGGTATTGCACACGGTGCTGGGGCCGGAGATGGTAACTTGAGGTTCATTAAAATCTTCGAATTGGTGAGAATATGTTTCGCTTTTATTCCCAACCGAGATTACGCAGGTTACATTACCCCCAGTACAACCATCGGGTATTACTGTTACCGTTGAGCCTGTGCTACTGCCCTGCCATTGCCAGGTTGCTGGCTTGGCCCACTGGTACTGAGCGAATGACCAATCGGGTACCGAGAGGGTGATAGGGCTAGTGTCCCCCTGGATAAAGGTATTTGAGGTAGTGGAACTGACCCCTACGTTATCGGGAAAAACACGGGTCACGCTTAATGTAGTGGGCTGGCTGTAGTACCCATCTCCACAATCGCTGTATCCCCAAACTTTAACTACACCTCCACTGGTTTCGTCCGGATACACAGTA
>DDWD01000014.1 GCA_002345825.1 Bacteroidales bacterium UBA2295 | reverse complement strand
CACGAGATTCGCACCCCGCTCAACGCCATTATTGGTTTCTCCGAACTGCTTTCGAACAAAAAACAGAATAACGACAATACAGACGATAGTTATATTAAGGTTATTATAAACAGTTCGTACGATCTACTAAGGCTGATAAACGATATTATTGATATTGCAAAAATTGAAGCGCGGCAGCTACAGCTGGAGGAAAATGAATGCAATGTGGTAAACGAGCTGAAAAATTTACATACCACCTATTCGCAAATCATTGAGTCGAAACCCGAAAAAAAGGATATTGCTATTCTGCTAAACGATTCGGGCTGCAATAAAGATCTGCTGATAAAAACCGATGTTCACCGGCTACGACAAGTATTAAGAAACTTACTCGACAATGCCCTTAAGTTTACCGAAAAGGGCCAGATTGAATTTGGATACAAAGAGGCAAATGGGGTGTTGGAATTTTTTGTCTCCGACACCGGAATAGGCATACCAAAAGAAAGTCAAAAAGCACTTTTTCAGCGATTTGTAAAAATAGAACATCGCGATCGAAAGCTCTACCCAGGAACTGGTCTGGGCTTGGTAATTTCTAAAAACTTGGTGGAACTTCTGGGCGGGGAAATATGGTTTAAATCTGAGCCCCAAAAGGGTACAACATTTTACTTTACAATCCCTGTAAAATCGGCAAAACATATTACAATATCGGCCATAAACACTGCACCAAGCATGGCCAAACCAGCCAGTTTTAGCGGCAAAACAGCACTAATCTGCGAAGATGATGAAGCTTCACGAAACTTACTCTGCAGATATCTCGATGTACTAAAGGTGAACTATTTTGTTGCTGCAAATGCGCATGAAGCCCTAGAGCAGTTCAAGCAAAACCAGGAGGTAATCGACCTAGCACTGCTCGACCTTCAACTCCCAGATGGCAATGGGTACTCAATACTTGAGCAGATAAGAGAGTTGGACAAAAAGAATATACCTCTAGTTGCCCAAACCGCCTTTGCCATGGCCAACGATGCCAAACGTATATACGAAAGCGGTTTCAACGACTACCTGCCCAAACCATACCTTCTGAAAGACGTTTCAGATGTTCTATTGAGGGTATTAAAAAGTGACATCCCCAAGTAATTGATTGAAGTAAAAAGATTTAGACATTAACCTATATAAAACGTAGGTTCAACATGCCAGATACGAATTTTGTCAAATCATACCGAATCGCCTTGACTTATTTGGCTCAAAAGGTCTATCTTTACGCTTAAGTTTACCTGATAATAATATGAAACCACTCAAAATAGAAGCAGCTATCGATACCCCCGAGATAATTTTCGATCCTGCCACCAACATATTTTCAATGTCAGGGATCTCACATCCCGAGAACGCCAAGGAATTCTACGAGGAGATTCTTGACTGGCTCGATGAGTTCTATCAAGAAATTGGCGAGAAGAAAGGGCAAAAAATTATTGTTGACCTCAATTTTAAGTACATCAACTCTTCCTCCTATAAGTATCTTAGAGAAATAATGAAGAAGGTGGCCAACATCAAGCGGAATGGGGTTAACATTGAGGTTATCTGGAATTATCAGGAAGATGACGAGGATCTGCTCAACGAGGGAATGGTTCTATTTGAACTCCCCGACATAAGCCTCGATTACCGCTGCATTCCCTACAACTAGCCACTAAAGCTACTGCTTTTCATTTGTAGACTGCTGATTCTCAATCCGAGCAGCAATCGATTTGATAAGTTTTGAAAGAATAGCCAGTTCTTGGGCCGACGCATTGGCCGTATATCGGTGGTGCTCCCTATCGTACACCAAGGTATTTAAAATGTCATGCGGACTAAAGCCCATTAGGGGTGCCAACACTTTAGCAATGGCATCGGGTGAAATGTCCTGCCGAATTACACCAAAGTTAATTAGCTGAGCCACTAGGGCACTCAAGCCCCCCGAACTTATAGGTCGATTGGTATCAAATGTTCTTACTGGCTTAGCTGGGTTGTCTAGCGCTTCGGATTTATAGAGGTTTTCGAGCAGTTCAAGTTTAATATCATTCAAAACCCTAACCAACTCGGGTAAATACTTCCGATGGATATAAACCGATTCGGCATGCTTGAGGTTATGGCTTCCGTCATCCAACTCATCAACCTGAACCTTAAGGCTTTTAACCCAAAGATCGATTGAGACAACTGTATAATCGTTAAGCGGAACCGATCTGATTACGGCTTGTGCTTGGCGTACAAACGGGTTAAACTTAGCCTCAAAGTACTCCTCTATCATCAGCTCCGACTTACTTACGATGTTACTCTCCGAGAAAAGTTCGGCTACTTGGTCTCGCAGCGAGTTGAATGTAGCAATTGTTTGACTTACTACTTGGGCCCTATCCATACAAAAAAAACTTGTTCAAATTCCATAAAACATTGCAATATAGATATTTTTTGGAGTTATTTTAGAATATGAACAACCCTTTAGCCGTTTTTATTCGTAATCTTTTCATATTTTTGTGCCTTAATTTAATATCAACAAAACAATAATCAACTATGGCAAGTATCAGAAACATCAAGAAGGATATTGACTACCTAGTGAGCGAGGTGATCTCAGACTGCTACACCTACCTTTACCTGCATGGCGATAAGAATCAGGATAAGGTGGTTAACATCATCGAAGAGGTTGTTAACAAACGTAACGAGTTTATCCAAAGGGTAAATAATCCCGACAAAAGCATGGATCGCAAGCAAACCCACCAGCACTACAAGGCAGTTTACAGCGACCTGCTATCCACTGTTGACAACTCATTCTCACAGCTAAGCGAGCTTACCAAATAGCAAGTTCTACAATTTACCTAAAGGTTCTCATCGGTTGGCTAAGCTCAATGGTGAGGACTTTTTGCTTTTTAACCATATCAAGTAACTTAAAATTTAATGACAATGAAGTACGATTTTTCTACCGAGATATCCCGAGAGGGCACATCAACAATTAAGTACGATAAGCGCGAAGTTATTTTTGGCGATCACAACGTGTTACCCATGTGGGTAGCCGATATGGATATTGCCACGCCACCATTTATTATTGAGCGGTTACAAAATCGGCTTCAGCATCCAATCTTAGGCTACACGCTACAAGACGATGAGTACAACAAAGCCATTGCCTGGTGGCTTGAGAAACGATTTGGCTGGACTATTGAAACCAGCTGGCTATCATACTGTCCCGGAATTGTAGCGGGGCTCAATCACGCCGTGCAGGCATACACCAACCCCAGCGATAAGGTGTTGATACAATCGCCTGTTTACCACCCCTTTTTCTATGCTGTTAGGCAGAATGGCCGTGAGCTGCTTACTAATCCGCTAGTTTTGTCCAACGGGAAGTATCAAATAAATTTTGATGATTTTGAGGCTAAGCTTAAACAAGGGGTCAAACTTTTCGTTCTATGCTCGCCGCATAACCCGGTTGGCAGGGTATGGACCCTCAGCGAGCTAACCAGAATGGCCGAACTTTGCCTCAAATACAATGTGCTAATTGTTTCCGACGAGATTCATGCCGATTTAGTACTTGAGCCCAACAAACATTTGCCGCTGGCCACGCTTTCGCCAGAAATTGCCAACAATACCATAACCTTTGGCTCTGCTAGCAAAACCTTTAACATTGCAGGGTTGGCCACCGCATGGATAGCCATATCAAACTCAAATCTGCTTAAACGATACAACCTACAAGCCCAGCGCAATGGTACCTGGCATGGCAATATCTTTGGATTTGAAGCAACCAAGGCCGCCTACACACCCGAGGGCGAGGATTGGCTGGAACAACTCCTTGCCTACCTAAGGGAAAACATCAGATTGGTTAGGGATTTTCTTGCATTGCAACTACCCAAAGTGAAATTAGTAGAACCCGAAGGAACCTACCTCCTATGGCTCGACTTTAGGGAGTATAACCTAAGCAATGATGAGCTGAAAGAAATCTTGGTAAAAAAAGCGGGTATTGGTTTTAATGCCGGCGAAATGTTTGGCGACGAGGGCAGCGGATTTCAGCGGATGAACATTGCTTGCCCTTCACAAATGGTAACCTTTGCCCTCAACCAGCTAAAAGATGCTTTTGGGGATCTGTAGGCTTATCATTTGACTAAATATCAGGGTTGTTTTTGTAACACGGTGAACATTTACTGGTGTTTTGTAGTTTCTTATGCATAATTAGGTTGTTCATTACTTGTATAGGTGCCCAGATATTGTATAACTTTATATAAGTTTTCAACCAAGCTTGTAAGCCATGAGATTTTTAAAAACACCATTTGCGGTTGTATTTGTGTTTGGCCTGATTTGTTGCAGCCCACAGGCTAAATCGCAGCGTGCACCAGCCATCCTATTCTATCCCGATTCCATCGATAACATCAACAATGATATTCGAAACGACAAGTACGGGAAAATATCGAGCCTCATTGTTTACTTCGACCATCGAATTGCTTACGAAGCGTACTATGGATTTACGCAAGCCTCAACACTTCATCCCATCAGTTCGGTTACCAAAAGTATTACCTCGCTGGCCGTGGGCATTTGTCTCGACAAGGGAATAATCCCCTCGCTGGATGTTAAGCTGGCCGATTACTTTCCGGAGTATAACCAAATTTTCGAGGACGAGCCCCTAAAAAAGGCCATTACCCTCAGGCATCTGCTAGATCAGACCAGTGGTTTTAAGTGGGACGAATGGACCATTCATTACTCCTATGCAGGAAACCCCCTAATAGAGCTAAGCCAAAAGCCAGAGAATTGGATCCCCATAATCCTTAACCTGGCAATGGACACAATTCCCGGCACAAAATTTAACTACAACAGCTCCTGCTCCGATCTGATAAAAGCTATTGTTGAACGATCATCTGGGTTAGATTTCAAATCGTTTGTCGATAAAAATATACTTAAGCCATTAAATATCTCATCGTACCATTGGGATACATACCCCGAAAATGGAGAACCCGCTTGGGGTGGGCTTTCGCTTACCACTCGCGATATGGCCAAAATTGGAGTTCTTGTTCATAACAAAGGCAAGTGGGGCGACCAAACGGTTATTTCTGAGGAATGGATAAAAAAATCGGTGTCAGAAGTTGTAAAAACCGATAGCATTGGATATGGATATCATTGGTGGGTAAAGCTACAACCCGACGGGCAGCCATTAGTATTTGCCGCAGGTTATGGCGATCAGTACGTTTTTATTGCGGCCGATAAAAAGCTTGTAGTGGCCATAAATGCCAAAAACTTTACCGATCACAAATGGGAACGAGATCACAACGACCTTATCAACAGAATACTTCGAGCGTATATACACAAAGGGATGGCCCAAGAGGGCAGTAAGAAAAACCAACGGACGTAACTTATTAATCTACCTAAATAGTTGATATTATGGCAAACCTAAAAACTACCTACCTGGGTTTAGAGTTACAAAACCCAC
>DDWD01000022.1 GCA_002345825.1 Bacteroidales bacterium UBA2295 | reverse complement strand
ATTTTGCTTGCGAAAGTTGAGTAATCTTATTTCATTCGAGATACTGATATTATTTGTGGGCTTGCCTGCATACCATAAAATTGATAACCAAAACCAAAGTTATGATCAAATTCAAAAGCCTTCAGACCAGGATACTTACCCTAATTGAATCGCTGGTAATTGTAATAATCCTTACAATAAGCATAATGAACTATGCAACGGTAAGGCGTACTCTTATAAAGGATATTAGAGAGGAACAATTGATGTCGTTTGTGGAGGCTTCGCAAAGCGATATTCAAATGGTGCTCGAAAAGGCCATCGAAACATCTAAACTCCTAGCCAACGACCCAACAATACTGAAATGGTTTAGTGAGGGTGAGGTTGACCCCGATCTTGGTGTGCTTGCCAAAGCAAAGTTAACCTCAATTACCAATTCTGGTTATTTTACAGTTTTTGCGGTAAACAAAACAACGAATAATTACTGGGCCGAAAACAACAAGCTAATTGAGGTTGTTTCTGAAGGTGATCCTGATGACAGCTGGTTTTTCGATTTTCTTAGGGATGGGCATCAGGTTGCCCTTAATTTCGATTACAACGAATCGCTTAACCAAACCCTTTTCTTTTTCAACGTGCTGATGGGGTCTACGGCTAACCCTCAGGGTGTTGCCGGAGTTGGAATGAATCCCGACAACATGATCAAGGAGTTCATGAGCAAAAAGATTACTGAGAATAGCCATTTATGGATCATAAATAGTGAAGGTGAAGTACAGATCTCGGCCGATAAGGGTGAGATAGGCAAACAGCTTAGCAACTTAATTCCCCGTGAAATTGCCCATCAGATTACCGACAGAACTGAGATAAAGGTGATTTCTGAGGTTAATTGGAACGACCAGGAGTACGAGTTTGCGAAGATGAGGATAGGATCAACCGATTTTCAGATTGCCATTGCTGCACCAACAGCCGAACTGATCGAAATCCTAAACCCAATTAGGGTCAACACCATAATTTTAGGGACAATTTTTGCAATTCTAACATTAGTTCTAGTTTACCTTCTTACGGCATCCATTGTTAATCCGATTAAAGGTATAACCAGAATTGCCAACGAATTTTCTAACGGCGACTTGGAGACTAAAATTGATCATTCGCTGATAGAGCGTACCGATGAGATCGGAAAACTTACACTGGCCTTCCAGGAGATGAAGCTGCAGATATCTAGGATTATAGTACAGGTGAAAAGTGCCGCAGGTACTGTGTCGGATGGGAGTCAAATCCTCTCGTCGTCCTCGGAGGAGTTGCAGACAAGGGCCTCGCAGCAGGCCGCTGCAACCGAGGAGGTGTCTGCCTCAATGGAGGAGATGAGTTCAAACATCAGCCAGAATGCGACCAACTCGAAGCAAACCGAGGACATTATGGATAAAGCCTCGCGTGACACCGAGATGGGCGGGACCATTGTTGCAGAAACCGTAGCAGCGATTAAGAACATCACCGAGAATGTGAAAATCATTGAGGAGATTGCTAACCAAACAAACATCCTGGCTCTAAATGCAGCTGTTGAGGCCGCTAGGGCTGGTGATCATGGAAAAGGATTTGCAGTTGTTGCTGCCGAGGTGCGTAAGCTGGCCGAGCGAAGCAAGGTTTCGGCTTTAGAGATAAACGAGGTGGCAACCAAAAGTGTGACTGTTGCTGAGCAGGCTGGTAAAATATTTACCGAGCTGGTACCCGTTATCAAGCAATCGTATATGCTTGTTCAGGATATTTCGGCCGCTTCCAACGAGATGGATATTGGCGCCAGCCAGGTAAACAAGGCCATCATGGAACTCGATGAGGTATCGCAGAATAACGCCAACTCAGCCGAGAGCATATCGAGCCTCACCAAGGAGTTTGTAAATGAGGTGCTTCAGCTGCAGGATGCCATTAGTTTCTTTAAAGTGCAAGATCAATAATCAAAACCAATTATAAGATGAAAAGATTTTTTGTAAGTACACTCTTTGTTGTGGCATTCGTAACCCTAAATGCCCAGAACATACAATTACACTACGATCTTGGAAAGGATCGCCAGATGCTAACTACCACGGTTGAAATGTTTAAGCCCGACAATTGGGGTAACACATTCTTTTTTATCGATTTTGATTATGGGGGCAAGGCTGCCGACGTGAATGGCGTTTCGCTGGCATACTGGGAACTTGCAAGAGAGATAAAACTTTGGGAAGCACCCGTTGCGCTGCATGTTGAGTATAACGGGGGGATGTTTAGGACCAAAACATTTACGGCTGAGCTCAATAACTCATACCTGGTGGGGCCTAGCGTTACCATTAATAACGAGGATTTTTCGCGGGTACTGACCCTAATGGGTATGTACAAGTACATTCAGGACTCGGAAAATGCATCGTTCCAGCTAACAGCTGTTTGGGGATTGCACTTTTTCAATCGCAAGCTCTCGTTCACAGGTTTTGTCGATTTTTGGAAACAGGACAACGTTCTTTTCGATAGTGAGGGGAATATGTCAACAGGCGAGTTTGTGCTGCTATCCGAACCACAGCTTTGGTATAACATCAACGAGCAATTCTCAGTTGGTGGCGAGATTGAGATTAGTTCCAATTTTGCTGGAAACAAAGGGTTTATGGTTAACCCAACGCTGGGCTTAAAGTGGACCCTTTAGGCAAACCAATTAATTGTATTTACAAAGGCTGTATCCATTTGGGTACAGCCTTTTATTTTACAAATTGTCAAAATACTACCCTTACGTCTGTGTTGGCTATGTGTTTGGTTATAAGTAAAATATGTTAACTGCACTGAGTTCCAATGGCTCATCAGGGTAGTCAAATATTGTTTTCTTGAACAAATACAAACTAAACATTTCGCCAGTTGAATTCGGCTTTTCTTAACCTGTCCATTATTGCCTTACCAATCCCAATTTCACTTACGGGTTCAGCTATAATAATTTCAATCTCATCGTCATCTTCAAACGAGTGCATGGCTTCAAACATATTTACAGCATAATCCTTCAAGTCGTTTCTCTCCGAGACACTTATTACTTTTAAAAAACCATTTGCCAACTCGCCCGAAAATGAAATAAGTCCTGCTTTTGATTTGTCAACATCCAAAACGTTATCGGCAATTAGCAACTTCTTTCTGGGGCTATAATGTGATTTGAGCATCCCCGGTNNCGGTGCCGACAACTTTTCAATAGTTGTTTCGCTATCAAAGGGTAAAACAGTTTCCAAATCCTCTTGGGTTATAACTCCATTGCGAAGTATTTGAAAACCCTTATCAGTAAGTTTGATTATGGTCGATTCAATGCCAACGGTGGTTTTACCTCCTTCGAGAATATAATCGACGTTGGGTAGCTGTTTCCGCACGTGGGCCGCTGTGGTAGGGCTAATCCGTCCAAACTTATTGGCGCTGGGGGCAGCAATGGGGCAATCCGAAATCCGAATCAAATCCAGAGCAATTTTATTGCTTGGCATCCTAATACCAACTGTTGGCAAACCCGATGTTACAATGTCGGGTACAATGTCGCTTTTTGGCAAGACCATAGTCAGTGGTCCTGGCCAAAATCTTTCTGCCAGTTTATATACCCTTTTATCTGAGCATAAAACAAGTTTTTCTAGTTGATCTATATTGGCAATATGAATAATTAGCGGGTCGAACGAGGGTCGCTCTTTGAGTTCGAATATCTTTGCAACAGCCATAGGGTTAAGCGCATTTGCACCAAGGCCATAAACCGTTTCGGTTGGGAATGCCACTAATTTCCCATTGCAAATATATTTTGCGGCCTCTTCAATACTATTTGGTATTTTCATTTTTTTGTGATGTAAAAAGCTGCTTAAAAAAAAGTAAACTCCCCGCTAAACTCATAAGGCTGGCTAAAAGTATGGCGTAGGAGTATGATCCAGAAAGGTCGTAAAGAAATCCGCCGCTTAAGGGGCCTAATATGCCTGCAATTGCATAACCTAAAAAAACATACGGGTAGGTAATCCCGAGGTTTTGAACCCCAAAAATCTGAGCAGTTTCTTTTGCAAAAAGGACAAAGTTGCCACCAAAGCCAAATCCTATAAGTACCGAGATTGTTATATATGAAAAATCTGTTAGTGAAATAAAGATTAAGAGCAGGATTGAAACGGATTGAAACAGTAGGGCAAGGGATATGCTAACACTTGCGCCCAAGTAATCGCTTAGGATACCCCAGGTTATTCTTCCCAAAAAGTTTGCAATGGCAAATAATGCCACCCCAAGCACCAAGCTATGGTTAGATATGTTGTACTGGCTACCTATTAATCCCAAGCTGCCAATTATTAGCAGGCCGGCAAAGGTTCCTAAAAAGATTCCTACAAAGAGTTTCTTGAAAATGTTAGAATTTATAAAATTGGTTGTAACCAAAGACTTTCTTTTTTCATCGGATACAGCTTTTGCTTGATGAATAAAGCCCGATAGAACCACAATAATTGCCCCGTAAGCTACTCCAATAATTTTGAGTAATTGAAGCACTGTATTTGCGTGTAAGAGTATTTTTTCAGCAACAACCGACATAAAAACCGCACCTAAACCAAAACCTGCTGCGGCAATGCCGGTTACCAATCCCTTTTTTTGCGGGAACCATTGAACGGGAAGCGTAAGCGAAACCCAGTACCCAAAACCTGTGGCTATGCCTGCCAGAAGTCCAATTCCTAGCAGTATCAATAAAAAGTTACCATTTGAGAGGCCAGCCAAAAAGTAACCTAAAAAGAACAAGATACCCGATATGTAGCCAAAGTACCTGTGCTTAACTGTGCGGCTTAGCTTGCCCACAAAAATCATTGTAAGGGGAAATACGGCTATAAGAGTTCCGAATATTACCTGCGATTGGGTTGCCGAGAAACCATAACCTTTTATTAGCTCCGATGCTATAATGCTCCAAGCATAAACACTCCCAATACAAAGCATTATTACAAACGAGGCAAACACAGTTAGGTACTTTTTCATACTGCAAGGCACTTTACTTCTTTATACTCTGCGCTTTGTTTAGCACCTGTGCTTTAAGATCCTGCTTGTACTGAATAATACTATTTCTGACTTTGCTATTGGAGGCCGAAACTATTTGTGCGGCAAGAATACCTGCATTCTTAGCACCATTAAGTGCAACGGTGGCAACGGGAACTCCTCCTGGCATTTGTAGGATTGAAAGAACTGAATCCCAGCCATCAATTGAATTACTCGATTTTATTGGCACACCAATTACAGGTAGTGGCGATATGGCTGCAACCATCCCAGGCAGATGCGCTGCACCACCAGCTCCAGCAATTATTACATCGATGCCACGCTTATGGGCATTAGATGCAAATTCGTATAGCTTTTCAGGTGTTCGGTGAGCCGATACAATATCAATTTCGTATTTAACCCCTAGCTGTTCTAGCACCTCAGCCGCTTGCTTCATCACGGGCAAATCCGAGTCGGAACCCATTACAATGCTTACTTGTTTTTTGTCCATGACTTAACCTTTATTAGTTGTTTTACTGCATCAGCTTTTTTCAGTGCACCTTCTAACGAAGACGACATAATGGTTACGTGTCCCATTTTTCTGTAGGGTTTAGTTATCTTTTTCCCATACAGGTGAATTTTTACACCCTCAATGGCCATACTCTCGGTTAGCCCCTCGTACATTACGGCACCTTCATAGCCGCTTTCGCCCAAGATATTAATCATTACCGAGGGTAGTTTTATGGTTGTGCTGCCCAAAGGCAGGTTTAAAATTGCGCGCAAATGTTGCTCAAATTGCGATGTAATTATGCTCTCGATGGTGTGATGACCGCTGTTGTGCGCACGGGGAGCCATTTCGTTAACAGTAATATCGCCTTTTGAATCAACAAAAAATTCTACGGCAAGCAGCCCCTCCATATTAAGCAGCTCAATTATTTCCTTAGCATAACAAATGGCTTTTTCCGATTGTTCAACAGTAATTGATGAGGGGCATATAAGCTTATCAACCAGATTTGCTTCTGGATCAAAAATCATCTCCACAACAGGATAGCTGGCAATTTCCCCTTTGCCATTTCGTGCAACAATTACTGAAATTTCCTTGGCAATATCAACCTTCTGCTCAATAACCGATGGACCCGCAAGAATTTTTGGCAAATCGTTAGCGCTGTTTATCACAGCCACCCCTCGGCCATCGTATCCCCCCTTTCGGACTTTTTGTACGAAAGGATATTGTATTTTGCCTTGTTCCAGACCAACAGTAATTTCTTTTTCGGTTTGGTAAAGGCTATAGGGCGAAGTTGGTATTCCATTCTTCTTGTAAAACTCTTTCTGCAGGCCTTTATCCTGTATTAGTTCAAGCACCTTAGGGTCGGGAACAACTCGTAGGCCTTCGGCTTTCAGCTTTTTAAGGGCATCAATATTAACATTTTCCAACTCGAAGGTTAATACATCCACCATTTTTCCGAATTGGTACACGGATTCGAAATCGATATTGCTCCCTTTTATGTAGTGAGAGGCAATTTTGCCTGCGGGGCAGTCCTCTTCGTCATCAAGAACATAAGTAATGATATCCCATTTGCTTGCTTCCTGTATAAGCATTTTGCCAAGCTGGCCACCAGCAATAATCCCTAACTTCAAATTTGATGTTACCAGTTGTTCCATAATTTACCTTTGATTTTATTTGGTAATTTGTTAGTAATTAGGCCTAATCAGTTTATTGCGAACACCTGTGCAAAGTTAATGTTTTAAGGTTTTTGTTTTTGCTTAGAATCAAAACAATGTGAGTCTATCGTAGATAATTAATGAATTAATTTGGGAATCTCACCTTTTGGATTGTAACCATTGTAGAGTAGAGGGAACCCTTCTACTCCTGACGGTATACCTTCATCTTGTAACGGAGAGAACTTCTCTTTGATGCGGTTTCAAAGCATAAAACAGCAAAGGCCTGCATTGCTGCAAGCCTTTGTTTAAAATTAGTCGGGGTGAGAAGACTCGAACTTCCGACCCCTTGCACCCCATGCAAGTACGCTAGCCAACTGCGCCACACCCCGAACTAAATAGTATCTTAATTGTAAATGAACTTGTGCTTTCCCATGCAAGTATCTCGTCAGCCAAGACGAGACCATACCGCGAACTATTTTTTGAGGTTGCAAATGTAAAGAATAATTTTTAAATCTCAAGCACCATACAGGCAATTTTAAACTCAACACATATGCTAATTTTTAAAAACTTCACATTAACTTTGTGCTTATGTTCAGTTTGAACTATTTTTTTCCATCTTTGTTCTCAAAACACATTAACTAATCTAAATATATCAATATGGATTTATTCAAACCTCTAGAATCTAAAGGTGACGAAAGCAAAAAGAGTTCACAGGGTGCTTCTGCTGAGCACGTTAAGGTCTTGATTATTGGATCGGGACCCGCTGGTTATACAGCAGCAATTTATGCTGCACGGGCAAACTTAAGCCCTGTCCTCTACGAAGGGCTTCAGCCTGGCGGTCAATTAACTACAACTACAGAGGTGGATAACTTCCCTGGATATCCTCAGGGGATCACTGGCCCGGAGATGATGGAGGACTTTAAAAAGCAGGCAGAAAGGTTTGGAACCCAGGTTCGCTTTGGAATGGCTACTTCAGCTGATCTTTCGAAACAGCCTTACACAGTAACTATTGATAACGACAAGGTTATCACTGCCGATGCCCTTATAATTGCCACAGGTGCCACAGCAAAGTATTTGGGATTAGAGTCGGAAGAGAAATTCAAAGGGCAAGGCGTTTCGGCCTGTGCCACTTGCGATGGTTTTTTCTACAAGGGACAAGATGTTGCTGTGGTGGGTGGTGGCGACACTGCATGCGAGGAAGCCACATACCTTGCTGGTATCTGCAAGAAGGTTTACATGATTGTTCGTAAACCATATCTCCGTGCTTCCAAAGCTATGCAGGATAGGGTTGCTGCAACAAAAAATATTGAGGTTTTGTATGAGCATAACACCAAGGAAATAGTTGGCGATATGAGCGGTGTAAACGGAGCTGTTTTGACTAATACCAAAGGCGAGGAGGTGAAAATTGACATTACAGGGTTTTTCGTGGCCATTGGTCACCAACCAAACGCCGATATTTTTAAAGATTTTATAGATATGGATGAGACGGGCTACATTAAAACCATACCGGGAACATCCAAAACAAATGTAGAGGGAGTTTTTGCCTGTGGTGACGTACAAGATAAGCATTACAGACAGGCTATCACTGCTGCAGGATCGGGCTGTATGGCTGCCCTTGATGCGGAAAGGTACTTGGGTACAAGAATTTTTTAATTTGCACCAAAGCACACTTTTATTATAGATGGTTTTTTAAGCCTTGACATTTTGTCAAGGCTTTTTTTACATTATTTTGTTATGCTTTTTATAAGATATAATCAATAAATGCATATATGCATAATAGAGAAGGCAAAAAGATGCATTGAATGCATATTCAAATAACTTAAATAACATTTAATGTAATGTAACTACTTTGTTTTTGTGGAAGACTTGTAAGTTTACCTTAATAGTATTGTCTTTCAACGAGATTGGCAATAGAACCAATATAGTAGTTGAATTGCTTCTTTACCAATAGATAAGCTCGGTTCATATTAATTTGTAAAGATCTTGGTGTAAATATCTCATAAACAAAAAAAAACTTATAACTTGCATATATAATTAACACTAAGTGTTTCCAGCCAATGAATGTTGATTTCACCACCAGCTTGTTAAATAGTTTAGCGCACGACGATTTAGTGTTCGCGTATTCGGGGGTGATATCCGATTCAATTACGCATAAAATTATTGAGCTAACACAATCTAATATCGATTCGGCTGGGAATTTTGTGCGATTTAAAAACAAGATCAGCTTTTTAATGGCAGAGTGCTATCAGAATGTGGCACGACACAGTAAATATTCCATTGAAAATGATGGTGATGTCGAGCTGCGCGGTGCTTTCTATGTTCGTAGTTTTGGCAATAGTTTTCACATCGCATCAGCCAACACTGTTAGCAACGAGTACATCGAATCAATAAGGGAGAAACTTGATAAGGTGAATAGCCTTTCGCCTGACGAGCTGAGGTTACTCCAAAAGCAGGTGCTTGCCAAGGGTAAGCTTTCCGATAGGGGTGGGGCTGGCCTAGGCATTATTGAAATGGCCCGTCGGACTGGACAAAAAATATCCTACGAATTTATGCAGGTGGATGAAACGCTAGCAGTTTTTTTCCTGCAGCTCAACATTCTAAATTCCGATGAGCATAACAAGTCCGAACTAGATTGCTCTTTGGAGCATATGAAGCTGCTATATCAAAAGATGCAGGATAATAACTTGCTTGTGGTGCATAAGGGCGATTTCTCCGAGAATTCTGTACTTCCCATTATTCATATGATTGAGAAGAATATCCTAAGGCTTAACGAGATTAAGCATAGCAAGCAAAAACTCTACAATATCTCCGTCGAGCTATTGCAGAACATCTCTATGCATGCTGCTAGAGTCGATGGAGCTAACGAGGCATTGTTTACCCTGAAACAGACAGACGATGGCTTTATTATTGGAACAGGTAACTACATCGACCAATTGCAAGTAGAGCCCTTGAATAGTACGCTTGATGAACTTCATGAAATGCAAAAGCCCGAGCTAAATGCACTGTATAGAGAGAAGTTGCGATTACTGATAGATGAAAATGCGGCTGGTGTTGGTATTGGTCTTATTTACATCTTCCGAAAATCAAGTGAGGTGAAGTACGCCATTGTACCTCAAGGGAATAGGTATCTGCTATCTTTTATGGTCAGAATATAGCTTGGTTGTGAGTTACTGCTGATAGATTTCTTCGGGAAGAGTAAAAAAGAATTCGCTTCCTATACCCTCAACGCTTTTTGCCCAAATCTCACCACCATTCAAGGTTATAAAGTCTTTACATAGTAATAGTCCAAGGCCAGTCCCTTTCTCGTTGGATGTTCCTCTGGTTGAAAAAATTTCTCGTCCGAATAGTTTGTGTAAGTTCTCACTACTAATCCCTTGCCCTGTGTCCGAAACAGAAACCATAACTTTACCATTGGTGATCGATGCAGAGGCTGTTACAACGCTTTCTCTGTCGCAAAATTTGATAGCATTAGCAATCAGGTTGCGGAATACCAACTCAATCATAGCGTTGTCGGCATAGGCCGTTATTTGTGGATCAATCTGGTTTTTAAGTGTGATTCCTTTGTTCTGTGCCTGTTCCTGATATAGTTTAAATTTTTCTTCGGCTACCTTGTGCAGGTTAAAAGTTGATGGTTCAACCTTAAGTCCCTGCATTTGGCTTTGAGCCCATTTTAGCAAGTTTTCAAGGAGTTCTGTTGTGTAGCCAACGTTTTTGGAAAGTTCATCAATCACTTCCCTGAATCCCGCCTCGGTGAAGTATCCTTCCTGAGTAAGGTTTAGCAATGTAATTAGCGAGCCTAGGGGGCTCCTTAGGTCGTGAGATATAATTGAGAATAGCTTGTCCTTAAGGTGATTTAGCTCACGGAGTTGTTGAGCCTGTTCTTGGATTTCTACATTTTGCCGGCTGATCTCAGTGTTCTTCAGGTGGAGCAAATGGTTGGCCTTTTTCTTCTCGTTGTAACTATACATGATGTAGGCCGAAAAGATGAGGATCAAAACTATTACACCGAGGTAGATGTTACGCATCTGATTTTGATGCGTAATGATGGCTTGCTGCAGTTCGCGTTCCTTGTTTAAAAGGTCTATTTGCATAAGCTGTTCGCGAGTAACCTGCTCTGTTTCCTCCAGCATTTTTTGTTTCTGTTCAAGCTCAATATCACGTTCCACCAGCTCACGTTCCGTGGCCTGCTTCTCGGCTTCAACCTCTTTTACTCTCGTTGTGGCCTGGCTAACAATCTTTTTAGCCTCTTCTTCCTTTTGTTGTATTTCTTCTTGTTGTATCTTCCTGGTTATTGCTGCAAAAAGATCGAAGTACTTCGCAGATTCCTCCCGACTACCCATCTTATCGTAAACCTTGGTGTAAATGGAGTAGGTGTTACGCAGTAGTTTAGAGTCGTTAAGCTCCTGAGCAACTTCTTCTGCCTTCCCAAGCAAACTAATGGCGTTGCTATACTTTTCGCTTTCGTAGTTGGCGTTGGCTTGATTTATAAGTGAAGCCGCGTAGTCGCTCTTTCTGCCCAGTTGCTGAGCCGATTTTCCCGCTTCAACAAAGTGTTCTATTGCTTTGTCAAAGTTTGATATTTCAGTATTGATCAGTCCAAGGTTGGTGTTTAGTATATAGATAGCGTTATGATTGCCAATTTTTTGAGCCATTTGAAGTGCTTTGCCAAATAGTTCTTTTGCATTGTCAAGATCATTTAAAGCCCAGTAAGTATTGGCTGCTTTATTGTAAAAGTAGGAGGCTTGGTTAAGGTCCGAACGTTCTTCGTTCTCGGCTCCTAGCCTAGCATCTTCTTGAGCTTGTTTTTCTTGGTCCGATTGGCCATTAACCTTTGGGGAGGAGTATAGAAACAGGCTAACTACTACTGCAAGGGCAAATGCAAAGCGAAAATAATTGTTATGGCTGAATGATTTACCCATTTGACGATTAGTCTTGTTTTTTTGAAATAAGCACTACCGGAATTTCAGTTAGTCGTGCAAATTCTTCACCCTCGTCTTTCATATCCTCATCAAACTCTTCGTAATACCAGTTTATGTTCACCTTCAGCCCGTTGCGGTGCATATTCTCGAACAGGGTAACTATTTCCAGTACTTTTTTTGTCGATGAGGAATTTAGGTACAGCATATCAAAGTTTATGGTTGTGGTATGCTGTGGTTTTTTAACATAGTTTTTCACCGATTCCTCCAGGGGGCTATAGAACTGTTCAATGTCTTCTGGTAAACTTTTCCCCGAAATGTCGAGTATACCTCTACTGGGATCGAAATGAATTTGTGGCGATTCGTCGGTTGCTAGTATCAATAGTTTGCTCATCTTACAAAAAGTTTAACAGTAGAAGAACCATAGGTTTCTACTAAATTTGACAGACTAAGATACATAATATCTACAATAAATGGAATGTTTTTGACGAATTACAATTTTTACCTATTGAAATCAATCAAATGGCTATTTGTAGCCCTACATATATTTGTTGATGGAAGAATGTATTTTTGAACAATTATTGTGTTAGGGTTTCGCAGTGTTAGGGATGCTTGTATGATATGGGGTAATTTTTACGAAACAACATAACACACAATTTGGTATTGTGCTGTACTTAAAGTTGATGGAAAACTAAGTTGATTATTACACCAGTTATTGGATATTAAGCCGTTTGTCTATGTTTAAACCACATTAACCTCCATTTCAAGACTCACATTAAACATTTCCATTATTGATTGTCTTACCTGATGGGCTAGTTCAACAATTTCCTGCCCGGTTGCGTTACCAAAGTTAACAATTACTAAGGCCTGATCCTTATGGACCCCTACATTACCAACTCGTTTCCCTTTCCAGCCGCTTTTTTCAATTAGCCAACCTGCAGGTAATTTTACCAGGTTATCGTTAACGGGGTAAAACGGAACGTGTGTGTATTTCTCTTGCAATGCCTCAACCAAAGCAATATCCACAACAGGATTTTTAAAGAAACTGCCTGCATTGCCAAACTCTTTAGGATCGGGTAGCTTTGCATTGCGAATATTGATAACTGCTTGCCTCACATTTTGCAATGTTTTGCTGCCCAGCTTGTCAATCTCTACTTCAAGATTCCCGTAATGAGTAACTAAATTGCATTCTTTGCTTAGCCTAAAGGTAACGTGTGTTACCACAACCTTACCTTTCAGCTTATTTTTGAATACGCTGTTGCGATACCCAAATTTACATTCAGCATTATTTAGTGAAAAATGTTCCAAGGTGTCTATGAAAATTCCATCTACTTTCTCTATGCTATCCTTTGCCTCTACACCATATGCACCAATGTTTTGTATCGGAGCCGCACCTACTTTTCCCGGTATAAGCGAGAGATTTTCGAGGCCACAAAGCCCCATACTTACGGTTTGCTCAACAAGCGAGTCCCACTCTACTCCAGCACCAACGCGTAATAGTATGTATTTTTCGTTATCATCGATTGTCTCAACCCCATCAATACTAGGGTGTATTATCGCTCCGTTGTAATTTGATGTGAAAAGGATGTTCGATCCACCACCCAGAATTAGGTGCTGCATCTTTTCAGATTTAATATTTTTAATGGCTTCGCTCAACTCCTCAATGGTATCTACCTGGTAAAATTGATTCGCTGTTACATTTAGTCCAAATGTGTTGTAATCTTTAAGAGGATGGTTTTGGCGTGGTGCTTTCATAGTCTAAATTTTTTACAAAGATAAAAAATTGTAGTGGGCTGTTAGTATTTTTTTAATTTAGCAAAAAAAACGTTGGCCAAAATATTCCTTCTTGTTACGTCCGATGTAGTCACGGATCAGCGGGTTCACCGCGCTGCGCTTACACTTACGCAGGCAGGCCATAGTATTTCCGTTGTAGGACGTAGAATCAGTTCAACACCCCAATATTTTGAAAGGCCATACAACCTAACGCTTTTCAAGTTACCATTTCGAAGTGGAATGTTGTTTTACCTGGCGTATAATATAAGCGCCATAGCGTTTCTACTGTTCCGTAGATTTGATTTGGTTTATGCCAACGACCTCGACACCCTACTGGCTGGTGGGCTTGTTTCTTGGATCAAGTGTAAAAAGCTGGTTTACGATAGCCATGAACTTTATACAGAACTACCCGAACTGGTAAACCGAAGATTTAAGCGAAAGCTTTGGCAAATTCTCGAGAAGATAATGTTGAAAAAAGTAGATATTGCCCTAACGGTCTCGCATAGCGTTGCGCTTGAGTTGAAAAGTAGATACGGTAAAAATTTTGTGGTAGTACGAAATTTACCCATAAGCAAAAATTTGATTGATAATGGATCGGCATCAGGAAACATCATCTTTTATCAGGGGGCACTAAATATTGGCCGTGGACTTGAGAAACTGATTGTAGCCATGCAATATGTCGATAATGCAAGGCTTGTGATTGCTGGCTCGGGTGATGTTGAAAAAGAGTTGATTTCTCTCACCTCTCAGCTTGGCCTTAGCCAAAAGGTTCACTTTACTGGCAGGCTATCACCAGAAAACCTGCACTCTGAAGTTTCAAGGGCTACCATTGGCGTTTCGCTTGAGGAAAATTTGGGACTTAACTATCAGTATGCTTTGCCTAACAAGCTGTTCGATTATATTCAGGCTGGGGTGCCCGTTTTAGTTTCAGATATGCCCGAAATGCAAGCCATAGTTGAGCAGTACGAAGTGGGGCAAACTATTAGCAGTTACGCTTCACCCGCTCAACTTGCCGAGCATTTAGTGAAAATGCTTGCCGACAATAGGGGGCTGCAGCAGTGGCGAGATAATGCATTAAAAGCAGCGAAGGAACTTTGCTGGGAACACGAGAAGTTACTATTTTTAGCTGCACTACACGGAGTAGTTGCATAGCGAAATTATAATGATATCCACTAAAATCATCGGAAAATGAAGTCGTTAATTACACAAATCTTATCCTTTATGTTTTTATTTCAGCTAACAGGTTGCGCTCAGGAAAAAGTAATTGAGTTGCCCGAACCTCAAACTTCTGGAGGAATGCCCCTTATGGAGGCACTCTCGAATCGAAAAACATCAAGAGAATTTGCGCCAAGAGAGCTAGAGCTACAAACCCTATCTAACTTGCTATGGGCTGCCAATGGTATTAATAGGGTAGAGGATGGCTTGCGCACAGCTCCTAGCGCGGTGAACTGGCAGGAGATTGATATTTACATCAGTTTTCCAGCTGGGGTTTACATATACAATGCTTTTGAAAACAGGCTCGAACTATTTATGAAGGGCGATATCCGCGAGGCAACCGGACGCCAGCCTTTTGTGAAGGATGTACCGGTAAACCTGATTTACGTTGCCGATTTTACCCGTATGGCCGACCGTGGCGAGGATGTTAAGCACTGGTACTCTGCCGCCGATGCTGCATTCATTGCACAGAATGTTTATCTTTTTAGCGCCTCCGAAGGATTGGCCACAGTGGTTCGTGGTGCTGTTGATAAGTTGGAACTTAAGGAAGTCCTTAATCTTCCCGAACATAAGCACGTTGTGCTATGCCAGTCGGTTGGGTATCCTGCTGAGTAGTGGGTGTTATTCCACTTTGAAGTATCCTGTGAGGTTGTTAAATCCATCGGATTGGTCGGATAGAATCTCTGATGCAGCGCTTAGCTCCTCTGCTGAGGCAGCATTTTGCTGACTTACCTGATTTAGCTCCTGTAGCGATGCATTTACTTGGCCCATATTCGATTGCTGCTCTTTTGTTATAGCAAGTACCTCTTCCACAAGGGCAGCAGTTTGTTTAACTTGTGGGATGAGTTTCTGTATAAGCGTGTTTGCTTGGGATGTAACATTTAGCGAGTTGATCGAAATTTTTCCAATATCGTCGGCTGCAGCCCTGCTCTTTTCTGCCAGTTTCCTAACCTCTGTAGCAACCACTGAAAAGCCCTTGCCATACTCACCTGCCCTGGCTGCTTCCACAGCTGCATTAAGGGCGAGTATGTTTGTTTGGACTGCAATGTCTGAAATAATCCGAATTTTTTCAGTAATCTGTTTTACAGCATTTGCGCTTTGCTGAAAGGATAATCCAACGGTATCAACTCTTGTGGCAACTGTTTCGGTAAGTTCGGTTGTACTGTTGGCACTTTCAACAATTTGGTCGATGCTTGTGGATATCTCCTCCATGGATGACGATAATTCTTCGACCGTTGATGCTTGTTCGTTGGCTCCAGATCCCAGGCTCTGCGAGCCTTTACTTACGTGTTTGCTTAGCTGGTTGAAGTCTTCTGATGTACTTTTGATTGCCGAAACCACCTCCTTGATACTAGCAACCATTGCGGTTAATGCTTTGTAAAGCATCGATATTTCATCATTTCCTTTGGCTTCAATTGTTGAAGTTAGGTTCCCCTGTGATACTTGCTTGGAAAAATTGACCCCCTCGCGAAGGGGTTTAACTAACGCATTGCTGAAAATAATGACAACGATAAAAAATATGCTGAATACAAATGGGGAGAAAACGAACATCGTTGTAACCATTTGATCGACTTCGGTGTAGGCCTCTTTTTTATATACCTTTGCGAATACATATGCTTGTGATTGTGAAGATACCTGTTTTCCGTAATAAATTATATCTTGCTCCAGCCCACCTTCTTTTTGCGTGAAAGAGTTTTTTTCGATTTTGCCATTGTCAACCAAAAGCCGAGCTTCTTCAAAATCTAGTGCCTGATTTTCAGGTTTTGGATGGAATGATATGGTGTTTTTTTGATCTACCAGAAAAAAGTAACCCGACCCAATGAAATCGATGTTGTTAAGTACCCTTTCAATTTCTATCGATTTTGCGTCGGCTTGCTTATTGTTAGTTTCAATGGTTTTTATAATGCCCGAAAGTGATTCTAGGCTCGATTCTGCTCTTCTGTCAACAAATTTTACAATTCTATTCTTTTCGAAAATATACGCACTATATGCTAAGGCAAAAATGAGCAGCATCGCCGAAACGGAGATTACCAAATTCATTTTTGCTCTTATTTTCATGTTATCAAGTAGCTTCATACCTTCTCGTTTTATAACTTAAAGAATGAGATCAGGGTGATAAGTTGCTCTGTCTTATTTCCAAGCTTTTCGGCCGAAAGTTTAATGCTGTCTGCAATGTTAGCATTTTCACTTGTAACCTCATTTAGCTGGTGAATAGCCAAGCGTATATGCTCAACACCCTGCTCAAGATCAACTATGGCAGTAACTACCTCTTGAATATGTTGAGAACTTTTTAAAATGTTGGGAATAATGTCTTGCAGTTCGTTTTCAGATTTCTCTGAGTTGGAGAGGGTGCTCTCGGCAAGATTGGTAATTTCTTGTGCAGCCACATTACTCTTTTCTGCTAACTTTTTCACTTCGGCGGCAACAACTGCAAAGCCTCGCCCGTGTTCGCCAGCCCTAGCGGCTTCTACGGCTGCATTTAGCGCTAACAGGTTGGTTTGAAATGCTATTTGGCTAACTGTCTCAATTTTATCAGTTATCTCACGTATGGCATGTAAACTATTCTCAGTAGATATTTGGAGGTTTTTCAGATCACTAGCCGTGTTGCTAGCCAAATTGCCAGTTTTGTTTGCCAACTTCGATGCCAGCGTGAACGAGTCTGCAACCCCATCGTAAGTGTTAGCCAAGTTGAGAACTAAGCCTGATTGCAAATCGACAGATTTGGATACTTCTCTGGCTGACGACGATATCTCTTGTCCTGTAGTGCCAACCTGATTGGCTCCCTTGTCGAGTTCACTTACCACCTCCAGAATCTTTTGCTGCATGGTATTTAGCGCGTCGGCAAGTTCACCCATCTCATCTTTCTTTTCGATAGTGATACTTGAATTCAACTCCCCTAAAGCCAAGGTTTTTGCAAACCCTAATCCTCTAGCCAGGGGATTGGTTATCGACTTGGTGAACGATAGGATGATTAAGATGAATATTGTTAAGTAAAGAATTGGGAATAGAACAATTACAAAATTCTTTTTTCTAATCTCAGAATTGGCCTCTGTATTTGGAATACAAACAATACTTATTAGGTTAGTGTTGTCCAATTTGTATCCATAGGCATTAAGGTCATGAAGGGTTACTTTATCTAATATGCCATTCGCTATCCCATCGCCCCTATAGCGTTGTAGCAAGGTGGTTACTATCTTGTTGTTGTCAGCAGTGCTTGAATTCTGAGGAGCCCAGATAATCTTGCCGTTTAGGTCAGCAACTAATGGATATCCTGTCCCTAAATATTTTTTTTGCGATAGCAGAGTTGAGAGTTCAGTATTCTGGGTTTGATTTGGCGTAGGCTCTGCTTGTAAAATAAGTTGCAAGTGTTTGGCCAAAAGATTTGCCTGCTCTTGCGAATAGCTATCTACATCACTCTTAATGCGCACAACCTGAGTTGTGTATGTTTTTTGAGCAAGAACAAAAACCATAAGGAAACTCAGTCCAATCACAACCGTGTTTATCCTTATGCTAAACTTTATGTTCTTTAAATTAACCATTTGGTATATTTAAAAATAATTGTGTAAAACTATTATAAATAAAGTAAGATCAAAGGAAACAAACCTTTTTTGTTGCAATATAGATTTTGGTATATCCATCTTCGGCATTATTGTAAATGATAATAGATGAGATTAAAAGAAATAAAGTTCACTTTAGCCAAAAATGATGAAACCCTTAATTATGTTTTTTACATTTGTGTAGTCTAATTCTGTTGAATTATACGAAGTAAGTAAGCATTGGTTGTATTTTAAATAGTTGATTTTGAGTTCCTCGAGCAAAAATATAGTTGAAACACCCCTGATGAAGCAGTATAATGCTATTAAGCGGAAGCACCCCGATGCCATTCTGCTGTTCAGGGTTGGCGATTTTTATGAGACCTTTAGCGATGATGCCATAAAAGCTGCCGAGATACTAGGTATTACACTTACCCGTAGGGCCAATGGTGCTGCATCGTTTGTTGAACTAGCTGGTTTCCCTCATCATGCGCTCGACACCTACCTGCCAAAACTGGTAAGGGCTGGCCAACGGGTTGCCATTTGCGAGCAGCTCGAAGATCCCAAGATGACTAAAACCATAGTGAAGCGTGGTGTTACCGAAATGGTTACACCCGGTGTTTCATTCAACGATAACGTGCTCGAGCGTAAGGAGAATAACTTTTTAGCCTGTGTTCATCTCGATAAAAAAGCTGCTGGTGTGGCTTTTCTCGACATATCAACGGGTGAGTTTTACGTGGCTGAGGGTTCGTTCGAGTATATCGATAAGCTAATTACCAATTTTAGCCCTAAGGAGGTGCTGGTTGAGCGCTCAAAGTACAAGGATTTTGTGGAGTTTTTTGGTACGCGATACTACGTGTACAAGTTTGATGAGTGGGCATATAACGAGGAAGGGGCAAGAGAAAAACTTGTCAACCATTTTCAGACCAACAGCCTCAAGGGGTTTGGTATTGAACGGATGAGCATGGGTGTGGTTGCAGCAGGTGCAGCCTTGTACTACCTCGATATAACACAACATACCCAAGCCAAGCACATTGCCACCATATCTCGGATTGAGGAGGAGAAGTATGTTTGGCTCGATAAGTTTACCATTCGTAATCTCGAGCTTTTCTATTCGGTGAACGAAGGGGCTAAAACGCTGGTTGATATAATCGATAAAACTGTATCGCCTATGGGTAGCCGATTGCTCAAGAAATGGATATCGTTACCCCTAAAGGATGAGAAGCCCATAACCGAAAGGTTAAATGTGGTGGAGTTTTTAATCCACAGAACAGATGTGGCTGAACTTTTTAAGGAGCGAATTCGCGAAATGGGCGACTTGGAGCGCGTAATATCTAAAGCCGCTGTTGGCCGAATATCCCCCCGTGAATTAGTAACCCTTAAAAATGCCCTAGGGGCTTTGGTTGCAATTAAGCAGGCCTGCGATCAGTCCAATGAGTCGACCTTAATGCGAGTGGGTGAGCAGATTAATCTTTGCTCCCGAATTCGTGAAAAGATTGAACGCGAAATAGCTGACGACCCACCTGCAATGGTGAATAAGGGGAATGTGATTGCTGGAGGTGTAAGCGCCGAGCTCGATGAGCTTAGAGCGATTATGCATTCGGGCAAAGAGTATCTGCTTAATCTTCAGCAGCGCGAATCGGAGCGTACAGGGATTCCTTCTCTAAAGGTAAGTTTCAATAATGTTTTTGGATACTATATCGAAGTGCGAAATACCCACAAGGATAAAGTACCTCCCGAGTGGGTTCGAAAGCAAACCCTAGTGTCGGCTGAGCGTTACATTACAGAGGAGTTGAAGGAGTATGAGGCTAAAATACTTGGGGCAGAAGAAAAGGTTATGGTTCTGGAGCAGCAAATTTTCGATCAGCTGGTTTTTAGTCTTTCGGAATATATCGCTTCAATTCAGCTCAACGCGAACCTTGTTGCACAGCTCGATTGTTTGCTTTCCTTTGCCACATCGGCTGTTGAATATAACTATTGCAAACCTAAGGTCGATCAGGGTGAGGCTATCAAAATCAAAGAGGGGCGTCACCCGGTTATTGAACGGATGTTGCCTGTGGGCGAGGAGTACGTTTCAAACGATGTGTTGTTGAATAACGATTCGCAGCAAATCATAATCATAACGGGGCCAAACATGTCGGGTAAATCGGCACTGCTTAGGCAAACAGCGCTAATTGTGCTTATGGCACAAATGGGCTCGTACGTACCAGCTCAGGCGGCTACCATTGGTTTGGTCGATAAGATTTTTACCCGCGTGGGTGCTTCGGATAATATTTCGCTTGGCGAATCGACCTTTATGGTGGAGATGCATGAGGCGGCTAGTATCCTGAATAACATTTCCGACAGGAGCCTTGTGTTGCTCGATGAGATTGGCCGGGGAACATCTACCTACGATGGTATTTCCATTGCTTGGGCAATGACTGAGTATATTCATGAAAATCCTACTGGAAAAGCTAAAACGCTTTTTGCTACGCATTACCATGAACTTAACGAGATGGAGGGTGCGTTTCCACGCATTAAGAATTACAACGTGTCCATAAAGGAGCTAGATAATAAAGTAATATTTTTACGTAAGCTTGTGCCTGGTGGTAGCGCGCACAGCTTTGGTATACACGTTGCCCGTATGGCAGGTATGCCGCCCAGCGTGGTAAAACGAGCAACTGAAATTCTAACCGATTTGGAGAAAAATCCACAAGATCAGAAGTTGAAGAAACCTAGCGCCGATTTGGGTAAGAGTCGCGAGGGATATCAGCTAAGCATTTTCCAACTAGACGATCCGGTGCTAAAGCAAATTCGCGACCAGCTGCTCTCGCTCGATATCAATAATCTAACACCTGTTGAAGCACTCAATAAGCTGAACGATATTAAACGGTTGGCCGGTGTAAAAGAGAAAAAGTGATTTTAAAATCAGGATGGGTTTGTTGGAATCGAAATTGAAATCGTGGTACCCACGTTGGGAGTGCTATCTATAGTGTAAGAACTTTTTATCCTGTTCAGCAGATCCAGACTAATTTGAAGGCCCAAGCCGATGCCTTTTTCCTTCTCAGTTCCGGGAAGACTATCAAGGTTGTTGGCGGTTAATACCGATTGTATTTTTGTCTGATCCATTCCTACACCCCTGTCAGCAATTGTTAGTAAGGTATATCTTCCGTTGGGTATTGCATTAATGTTTATTGTGCCCCCTCGGTGAGAATACTTGAGAGCGTTCGAGACGAAATTCCGAATGATAATTCCTAGAATTTCAGGATCGGTATAAACAGTGGAGTTGCTGTCGATATTCAATGCAATGGCTATATCTTTACCTTTGGCCATATCGTGAAGGGCGATAACCTGCTCGTTGATAATTGTATCGACTTTACTGGTTGACCAATTGATGCTTATTTCATCGGTCTGTGTCCAAGCCCAGTTTAGCAGGTTGTCGGCCACGCTGTATAAGTGTTGTGCCCTTTCATGAATTTGTTGCAGCCTAAGCTTAAAGTAATCGGGGTTTTGTAGTTTTTCTTTGAAATTGAGTAGCATAACCTCGGTTAAGCCCATGAATGCATTGAAAGGGCTCCTTAGATCATGGGCAATGATTGAAAGGAGTTTGGTTTTGGTGTCGTTTAAATTTCTTAGTTTGATATTTTGCTTTTCAATTTCTTTGGTTCGATCGGAAACCGTCTCTTCAAGCTCTTTGTTTCGCTGCTTTAGCAGCTTGTAGGGGATGCTATCGCCCACATCCTGTCCCTCGGCGGGTTGCGACCAGTGGCCATGGGCAATTCTCCATTCATCCACTTCTTTCACCATAATCACTGTGGATCGATTATTCATACAGTCGATGGTTTCGTCTTGCGCCGAAATCTTCATATCCATCAGGACTGTAAGGTAGGCCGAGGTAGAACTGGTTAGAAAAACCTCTATCCGGTTGATTTTGTATTCAATAATACTGGGCGATTGGTCGAATTCACGCTTGTAAAACGCTAAGGTTTCGGAGGTTGATGTGCTGTATTCGTCGATACCGGTTCCAAACATCGAAAACTCTTGAGAAAATCGCGATACCATTTGATCCCAATTTCGCTGGGTATATGCATCGAAATACTCCAGGTATGCGCCGATTATCCTTTCTCTATCATTTTTTTTGCTTTCTGTTCTCATTCTAATGGCCTTTCCCACTTTTAATCTATCGTCAAAGTTACAAAGATTTTACAAACCAACTTTTTGGATAGATATACTTCCCATACAGAAAGTACAAAATGATACGGGCATTAAGGATAAATGGTTGCAAAACGGAATGGTATAAAAACAGTAATGGGAACCATTCAGTGCGAACAGCTCCCATTCACTAGCCGAAACCGAAGTTTCTTTTAGTGCCAGACTACGGTTATTCTGACCGGCATACAGCAAATATCTGGCGATATTCAATCTGTAGCCCTTCGCTTTCCCAACACTGCCGGTTAGAGTAGGGTTTTCGAGCGGTCCTTTCGGTTACTCCAAGGAGCAACCTTCGGGGACGAAGTGTCGTTTGGTAAAAACCCACTAATAACGTTTTTGCCTTTTGGTCATCTCGTCTTGTGCTTTTCCTTTCGGATCCACTTACAGTCTGAGGTAATCATTTTTTGTTGGCACCTTCATTCTCAGCAGGCAATCCTTCTCCTCATCTTTCGAATCGGATTTGGATTCAGCAAATCATCAGGGGAACATAAGTTCTCTCGGATTTGCTGTTTTCGACTCAATTTTTTGAAGAACGCTAGGCGATCTTGGCTTCATTGACCTTCCTTTTGGGCTAACCCTCCAGGTTTGGACTTCGGCTCTGGGGTAAGCAAATCTTCCGATTTGTGCGAAATTGTAACGCCGCATTTAAGTTGCTATTACTATTTCCTTACCTTTCTGAGCAGCCTTTTATCTCTCGTCTGGTAGTACAAATATATAGTGTAAATGAACCCGAATGCAAATATTTTACATCGTTTTAATTAACTCTGCATCAACAGCATTAATTAACAATTGTTGATAACTCTGAGATGCTTATTGTGTAAGGTTTACAACCCATTTTTTGTCCAAATATGATATGATATTAACAGCTTTGCTGTTTTGTATATTTGATATAGGTGTTGAAGTTTGCCCTTAGTATTTCTTTACACTGCCTAGACCAGAAATATTTGCCCTAACCGATGGATTGCCTGCATAGCGTATTGACCCAATGCCCGATACTGTGGCGTCGAGTTCATCAACAACCAGCACGTTTATTTTGCCTACGCCGCTATTGCTTACATCTGCGTAAATGGACTTGAACTCGGTTGCATCAATATTGCCCACCCCGCTTACTTTTACACTTAAATTCTCAGTACCTCCTGTGATATCCATATTGCAAACCCCGCTGCACGTGAGTTCAAAGTTTTCCGATTTAAGGCTCATTTCGATATTGCCCACCCCGGAAACTGACATTTTTAGGTTGGCGAGCTGCAGTGTTTCAACGGTTTTCATATCTACAGCGCCACCAATGTTTAACCGCCTTAAGTTATCTGCCTCAACCTTAACTACAACTTTATCGCGAAATTTCCAGTCACGTTCGCTTCTTAAGGTTACCTTCCCGTTAGCAATTTTGGTTTCAATCTCGTTTAAAAGATCTTCTTCGCCTAGTATTTCGATGTTTGGCTTGTTACCCTGTACCACAATTAGCTGGCATGCAATGTCAATGCTTATGGTTTCTGCATTGGGTATTTCGAAATATCTTTTTCCCGCTTGCTGCTGGGCACAGGCCGTTAGGTGTAACAAGGATACCAACACGGCAAAAAGAGCAATAATTTTTGTTTTCATGGGTTGAGATTTTTTTGGTTTAGTAATGCTATTCGTATTTTAGTGCCACCACTGGGTTTTGTTTTGTGGCGTTATAAGTAATATATCCTATGGATATAATTGCTAGAACGATGCCTGCGGCGGCCGCTGAAATAAAAATCCAAGGGCTAATGCTAACCTTGTAGGCAAAGTTATTTAGCCAATCGGTAGTAAGGTAGTACGAAATGGGCCAAGCAATAAGTGTAGCAATTATAACCAGTTTAATAAAACTCCACCAAATTAATGTTAGTAGCGATGCTACGCTGGCTCCCATAACCTTCCGAATTCCAATCTCTTTAATTCTTAGGCTGGTGGAGTATGCTGCTAACCCTATTAACCCTAAGCAGGCAATAAATATTGCAAGGAATGAAAGAATCATAAACCCTTTTGACATCCCTTCTTCCGATGAGTAAAGGCTATTGTAATTGTCGGATACAAATGTGAAATTCAGCTCGGCATCACCCGCAATCTCTTTCCATTTAGTTCTAATTGCATCAATTGTTTCCTTGTGATTTCCGGGTTGCATCCTTACCATTAGCATATGTGCATCACGGTTGTCCAGCTGTATTAGCAGGGGCTTAATGGCGGTATGCATCGATTCGTAATGGAAATCATTAACAACACCAAGCACAATTAATGGTTCTTCGTTGTCCTCCTGACTTTTCCAAATACGCTTGCCTATGGGGTCGTCCCAGCCCATTCTGCGAACCAGCGTTTCGTTTACCAGAACACCCATGCTGTCGCCGGGCAGTGAACAGTCGAACTCACGGCCTTTTACCACTTCAATACCCAAGCTCTCGGTGTAATCGCAGTCACCCATCAGCCTGGGTATTAACATAGTTCTGTTGTCGGCTGACCCTTCGGGAATATAATTACTTGCGCTAAAATCATGAGGCGGATTATTAGATGTTACAGAAACAGCCTTTACTCCGTTAATCTTTTTAATCTCTGCTTTTGCCACGCTAAGGTCTAGCGAATTGCCCAAGTTCATGGTGTTAATAACAATTGAATTTTCCTTGTCGAAACCCATGGAATGTTTAATAAGGAACTGCCTCTGCTGAAAAACAGTTGTGGTGATAATAATGAGCGAAAGCCCCGCTGCAAATTGTGATATGATAAGGATATTACGGAATAGGGTTTTTCTGCCCTGCATCCTATTACCTTTTCTAATCACTTTAATTGGGTTAAAGGCGCTTAGAACAAATGCGGGGTAAATGCCGGCAACCAAGCCCAACCCAACAGAAAAGGTAAGGAAAAGTAGTGTCACATTTATATTGCTGATTACACCGTACGAAAGGGGAAAGCCTGTTAGCCTACCGAAAGGTTCCACACCTAGCTCAGCAACAGGCAATGCAATAAAAAAGGCAATTATTGATAGAATTACGGATTCTATTAGGAATTGCAATACGATGTAATACTTTGGGCTCCCATTAACTTTTCGCATTCCAACTTCATACGCTCTCCGGTTTGCAAGGGCTACGCTAAGATTTGTGTAGTTAACGGCAGCCAGCACTACAACAATTATAGATACCGTAATTAGCGCAATGATATGGCCAATGCTTCCGCCACCCGAATCGCCAATCCTACTGGAATATAATCTAATTTTATGGATAGGCATCAGGGTGAAGTCCGATTTCCAACCCATTTGCTCTCTAATTTCGGCAGTTTTTTCAACCATAAGCTCGTTAAGCTTCTCCTCTAATGCCTCCACATTGGTCATGTCTTTAACCTTTATGTAGGTAAACAGGCTGCTGTCGTACCATGAGTCAATTGGTGATGTAGCGTGCTTGTCGATATTGAGTATGGCATCGGCCTTAAGGTGAGAGTTTAGTGGGATATCTTTGTAAACTGCCGAGACTACAACAGGGATACTTCCATTGTAGGTGAGCGGTTGCCCGAGGGGATTAGACTTGCCAAAAATTTTATTTGCAGTTGATTCGCTGATGGCAATGCTCTCGCTTGACTGAAGTGCCCGGCTTTTCTCTCCGAGCACAATATCAATTCCAAATAGGCTAAAAAAGGAGGTGTCGGATTTTACAATTCTTTCCAATGCAATCTCCTTGTCGTTATACTTTAGGCTACTGCTGCCTCTTTCAATTCTAACACTCGATTCAACCTCTGGGAATAAATCAACAAGAGCAGGAGCCATTGCTCCTGGGGTAACCGCAACTTCAATATGCTGATCGGAAACAAAAATATCCTGATTAACCCTAATTATCCGTTGGTAGTCCCTGAAAGATTTTTCGAAGCTTAACTCTGCCTCAACTTTAAGTATGGCAAGCATTGAAACGCTAATGGCCAGCGTTAATCCCAAAATATTCAGGGCGTTGTAGCCTTTGTTGCGCTTAATGTTTCGGATTGATACAAGTAAAAGATTTTTAAACATAGCTCTAGTTTTGGTATGCTTGGCAGTGGAGCTGCCATAATTTCTCAGAAAGTTAAAAACTAATTCCTAAGGCAAGCCTAAGGCCAATTATTAACCTGTGGTTTTCGTTAATCCTATTGTCCCACAGCGAATAGGTTGGGTCGGACATCGGATGAGTTTCCTCGTTGTAATTCCATAGTACCGATGGGCCAATTGTAATATACATAGGTTTTATAAAAGAGTAACCAATTTTTGGCGAAAAGCTTAAGTAATGGGTATTAAATTTTTGGGGCGAACTGGCCGATTTTATTTCGGGGTTAAAAAACCAGTTGTTGTTAATATGCACCAAGCTCCCTACTCCAAATCCATATTCGAATAACCTGCTGCTGGTTCCACCATAGGAAGCTGTTGCGAAGGTGTAAAGGGGTTTTACTCCAATTTTAAACGATAGATTTACGGGGTACATTTCCGATGTGAATAGCTCTATGGCTCTGTAGCCACCTTTTCGGACAATGGAAACAAAGCCCAATGGAATACCTTTTTCAAGCGAATCGACATAGTTAACAAAACCCAGCTGCAGTCCATTTAGCTTTGATGCGGTATTCACAAATCCAACTTGAGGGCTATTGGAAGCTGATTTAGTAAAATTTACAAATCCAACCTGTATGCCTGTAAGTGAACTAAGCGAGGTGTTTACAAATCCAACCTGAATTCCCTTGGTGTGAGCCAGTATACTATTCACAAACCCCACCTGTATGCCCTCAAAGTTTTTGAAATTTGTATTCACAAACCCCACTTGCACCCCCTTATGGCTCCCCATGGCATTATTAACAAAACCTACAAGTGGGAGGTTAAACCCATCGGGGACAATGTTTACAAAGAACGAGTAAAAAACCAAGTCCCTGTTGGCTTTCGGTTCATCTTGCCCAAAGCTACATTGTACCCTTAGTAAAATGAAAATGGTTGCTATAATTGTTACTGTAATTTTCTTCATTACCATGTTTTATCGGAATGATGGATTTGGTTTTGAGGCCAAATCCATCGAGGTTAAGATTGGTTCAATAATATTGTAAGAACTATACTGCGCTGGCAAGCTCTTCCCGCATTTTGGCTTGTCGCGATATTTGCTTCTCGCTTATCACTTTGCCGTCCAGTAGGTTAATGATTCTGTGTGCGTGCTCAGCATCGCTTTGGGAGTGGGTTACCATTATAATGGTTGTTCCTTCTCGGTTAAGCTCGCCAAGTAGGTTCATTACCTCGTTGCCGTTGTTTGAGTCGAGGTTTCCTGTTGGCTCATCGGCCAAAATTACTTTTGGATTTGAAACGACGGCTCGGGCTATGGCAACGCGTTGCTGCTGACCTCCTGATAGTTGCTGTGGGAAATGGTTCCTGCGGTGCGAGATGCCCATCCGCTCGAGTGCGCGTTCGGTCATTTCTTTACGCTGGGCTGGGGGTACCTTTTGGTAAACTAGTGGGAGTTCTACGTTTTGGTAAACGGTTAGCTCGTCGATAAGGTTAAAACTTTGGAAAACAAATCCGATATTCGATTTGCGTAGGGTGGTCCGATGACGCTCCCTAAAGTTGGTAACATCTATCCCGTTAAAAACGAATTTTCCACCACTGGGGTTGTCGAGCAATCCAAGAATATTAAGTAGGGTAGACTTTCCGCATCCCGATGGTCCCATTATGGCTACAAATTCTCCATCTTGAACCTCAATGGAGATATCGTTAATTGCAGTGGTTTCAACCTCCTCGGTACGGAATACTTTCATTAAATTTTCAATCTGTATCATGGCAATTAGTTTAAATTGGTTTTTCAATGTTCTGATAAAATCATAATGCGTGCCACGTCTTGTAATGTACAGATAGATAAACACATAATCGACAGTGGATTTAATTAAGCCACTATCCAATTACCATAAAATGTTTAAAATAGAACACCTGTGTTCGATATCGAACACAGGTGTTGGGTAACAAAAAAGGCTACCCATTTTGTTTTAGGTAGCCCCTTGTTATGGTTCGAAATATATTACTAGGGTAATCGAATTTCGTTTTTGTCTTTTGGCAGGGTTACTTCGCCGAGTATGGCAATTTTTTGCACATTGCCATTGCCTGCGTTCGATTGAACAGTGATTGTTCTGCTTATTCTGTGAGGCGTTGGGCTTATTCTAAAGTAAGCCTTTATGGTCCCTTTTTGTCCGGGGGTAATGGGTTGACGTGGCCAATCGGTTATTCTTGTGCCACAGCATCCGGTAACCTGATTAAGGATAAGCGGCACTGCCCCGTCGTTATGTACTTCAATATCAATCTTGCCTGTATTCTCATCAACATCCTCTACGAGAATGGATCCCATATTAACCTCACTGGGGTTGAATCGTAAATAGGCGTTGGTCTTTTTTATCTCCTCATCGCTTGGCTGCTGGGCAAATGTAGCGGCAGCAAATAGTAAGCTGAGAATTGTAATGGTAATATTTTTCATGATGCACTATTGTTTTGATTTTTATAACGACAAAAATATTTATTCGATTGCTTTGCACAATGGATTTTAGCTTAATTTATACCAAGTATTATGCCACTACATATCGAGGGATATTACCCGGGAGGCGGGCTAGTGTTTGGTAATTGAGCTGATTACTCATCTCGCTAAATGATGCAACGCTAATATTCAATCGTTTTTGTTTCCCAACAATTACCACCTCGTCACCTGGATGTACATTAGGTATGTCTGTCAAATTCACACTCATGGTGTTCATAGTAACTGTACCAACTACCGACACTCTTCTTCCGCGTATCAAAACTCGTCCCATATTGCTCAGCGATCGGCTGAAACCATTGGCATAGCCTACGGGTATGATGGCAATTTTTATTTTTTTGTTGGCCATATACGATGTGCCGTACCCAACAAAATCGCCGGAGTCAACCTCTTTGATGGTCATTACCCTCGATTTCCATGAGATGACTCGTTTTAGGTCGGAATCCTTTGCATGGTTCCGTTTAAACTGATAGATATAGGTTTCCTGGCTTGGCCAAAAACCGTACTGTGCAATACCCACTCTAACCATATCCATAATGGTTTGCGAGTAGGTTAGCGTTGCCGCTGAACCGGCTGTGTGCCGATAGTTGGGCTTTAGCCCATGACGGCTGAAGTATCTTGCAAATTGCCTGTACTCCTGAATTTGCTTAATTATCCTGTAGTAGTTATTTACGCTCTCGGCTCCGGCGTAATGAGTACAAAGACCTTCGAATACGATATGTTCAGAATTATCCTTCATTGTTGCTACAATCTCGGGGAGCAAATTGTACTCAAACCCAGTACGATGAAACCCTGTTTCGGCCTCAATATGCAGTCGTGCTGGTTTTCCTACTTTTTTTGCAATTTCAATGGATTTGCTAAGCCTGTCGAGATCGAAAACGTAAAATTCAATTCCATTCTCAATGGCCCATGCCAGCTGGTCGTCGTTTAAATAGCCCATAATCATAATGTCCGATTTGGGGCTGGCAACATTAAAAACATCTAAAGCCTCACTAGCCGAAAAAACCGCAAAGTGATTTACTTTGGCCTTTTCGGCCAGGGGTACAATGTTTTCAACACCATGTCCGTAGGCGTTTCCCTTAACTACAGAGGTAAGCCTAACATCTTTTCCAATTATTTTCTTTATATACTTTATGTTGTGCCTATAGGCCGATTTGCTAATCTCGATGTAGGAGGTTTTATCCATTATAAATTTAAGTGTTTATAAGATATTTATACTAGTTGTTAAGGAGTTGATTTACTATCTCTACGAATAGTTTTACCGAAGGTTCAATAATATCGTCGGGGAAATCATAATCCTCGTTGTGGAGCTGTGGATGGTTTTTGCCTGAGCCAACCCCAAAAAGTGTGGACTTACATAGCTGAGTGAAGTGGCCGAAGTCCTCGCTCCAGCGGAAAGGACTCTCAAGTTGATTTACTTGTATGTCCAGACTTTTAGCGGCTTTGCAAAGTAATGCTGAGCATTCGGAACTATTTATAGTTGCCGGAAATTCCTCGGTGTATTCAATATCGCATTTTAGCTTGTGCTCTTTGCACACGTTGCGAATGGTCGATTCTACCTCTCTTTTCAACTTCTTCATATCCGAGTTGAGGTAGGTCCGTAGAGTTGCCATAAGGGTTGCGTTGCCAGGCGTTGTACCAAAAGCTACTTCGCCCAGTTTGGCGTGAATTACGGTAAGGAGTGTGAAATCGTCAAAATCGTCGGGGTAGCTAACTATATAGTTTAGGCCAAGTATCATTTGGGCAAGCGCCCTATCGGGATTTCGTCCATCCTCAGGGTGTGCTGCGTGCGACGATAGCCCTTTAAGATGGGCAATAAGCCCTGTGGATGCTGATGCAAATGTACCTTCACGAACAAAAATTTCCCCTCGCTCAAACCCAGGTAGGTTGTGTAGCGCAAAGGCGTAATCGGGTTTAATTTTTTTAAATTTTGGGTCGTTTATTACGGCTGCTGCTCCTTGACCTGTTTCCTCAGCGGGTTGAAATAGCAATATTACCTTCCCTTTTTTTATTGGATTTTCAGCCAAGCTAAGCCCAACCCCAGCCAAAATGGTTGAGTGCCCATCGTGACCGCACAGATGTGCCACACCATCGCTTTGTGATTTGTAGATAAAGTTGTTCGATTCCTGTATGGGTAGGGCATCCATATCGGCACGGATTAGAACCGATGGCCCTGGTTTACCCGAATCGTAAATTATGGCCAAGCCATTGCCTCCGAGCCCAGTAATAATATCCGATGGGCTAGTATCTTTTAAAAAATCAGCAATCCTTTTACTAGTCTGGATCTCTTGTCCCGATAATTCGGGGTTTTGGTGCAGTTGTTTTCGAAATTCGATTAGCTTACTAATGGAGTTACTATCTAATGTCATATAATGCATTTTTAAAGTGCCAAGATATTGAAAATTAAGTAGATTAACAAATTGAAATTGCAGGGAAGGTTACGGTATTCAGGGGTTTGTGTATTTTAACCATTGCGTTTATTATTGATTACCAAAGCATATCGATGGTTGTTTTTTTCTGAGGAAAGTCCTCGTACGTTAAACCCACACTGATTTATTATACCTTATTTTTAACGATCGGTTTATCAAATCATATCAAAAGAGTAAACAAAAAGACGGGTGTATTGTTACTGTAATGTAAATATCAACTTGAAAATAAATTATTTGCACTATGAAAACACTAATCATTTTAATATTACTTGGGTTTAGCCTAAATGGTAATGCCCAATCGAAATTTGAATTTGCCGAGTTGCCATACAGCTACGATGCGCTGGAGGTTTTTATTGATAAAACCACAATGGATATCCATTACAACAAGCATCACAGGGCTTACTTCAACAATTTTGTTAAGGCTGCCGATGAGCATAACCTAAATGCGATGACCCTGGAGGAGATTTTTGCCAATGTGAGCAAGTATCCAGCTAGTGTGCGTAATAACGGGGGTGGGTATTTTAACCATACCCTTTTTTGGAATGTTATGTCGCCCAATGGTGGGGGAGAGCCAAGCGGTAAACTGCTGAAGGCTATTGATGAAACCTTTGGTAGTTTTGATGATTTTAAAAAGAAGTTCCAATCGGCAGCAACAGGCCAGTTTGGTAGCGGATGGGCTTGGTTGGCCGTTGATGAGGAAGGAAACCTTTTCGTTTCATCTACCCCAAATCAGGATAATCCGCTTATGGATGTTGCCTCCAAAAGGGGTACACCGATTTTAGGCCTCGATGTGTGGGAACATGCATACTATCTCCATTATCAAAACATGCGTGGAACCTATGCTGGTAATTTTTGGAAGGTTGTGAACTGGGATGCTGTTGAGAAAAACTATACGAATGCATTGAGCCGCAAATAGACTGTTTTGATACAAAGCATTGAAAGCCCAGCTGTTATTCGGCTGGGCTTTTTACTGTAGCGAAATGTTTCTTTCGCCAATTTTACGGTTCATTAGAAAGTCGAGACCAAAAAAGATACTGCCCAAAATAGTGATACCCAGTATCCCATAAATAGTTGCCTGTATATTAATTTTGCTTGTAGTCGATGTTAAAAACTGAGGAATCTCTAGTGACGAGAAGCTTGGCATATTGCTTGCAACTATTACCATAGAACCACCAATAACGATTACAAGTAGTGCAATTATAAGGTATGGATCCATTGGTTTTCGAGGTGTCTGATTAATCACTTTACCCATTACAATACTACTGAGGTTGTAGGGTGGGTTAACCTGTGCGCTGGTTAGCTCCGCTTTTAGCCAATGGTCAAATTCGCTATTTGGTTCTTCAAGCAATTGGTTCAAATCTTCATTCATAGCGTTTATCTTAGATGGGTTAGCTCATTAATTTTTGAGTAGTGATGTAGCATCTCTTTAAGCTTCTTGCGAGCCCTGTGTAACTTCACTCTCACGTTGCTTTCCGATAGTTCCACAACGCTGGCAATCTCGCTGGTGGGCATCTCATCAACATAAAAAAGCGATATAATTGTTCTATCATCTTCGCAAAGGCTTTCCATTGCTTTCTGCAGATATTGGCTATGCTCGTTTTCTTCGGTGCTTTGCATAGCATCATGCTTATTGCAATCAATTTCGGTAGTAATTAACCTTCTTTTTCGCTTTTGGGTAATACACGTGTTGTAGCAAATGCGGTAAACCCAGGTCGATAGTTGGCTGTCGGCTCTAAATGAATTAATTGAACGGATGGCTTTAATAAATGTATCCTGCGCAACCTCCTCGGCATCATGGTAGTTGCCCAGGAGGTTTAGCGCTAAGTTAAAGACCATACGCTCGTACCTGTGAATGAATTCTGCGGTTGCCCCGCGATGGTTTAGCATTACTAGGCGAACAAGCGCTTTGTCGGATAGCTTATCCGTTGGTTCTATCATCCTTTTTTCTCTCAATTAAATAGTAAGCCATAAGTCCTATGCCGCCAAAAAGAAGAATCATGCTTAGGTATGCAAATCCATCAACCATAGATGTGGTTTGAGAAATTATTGCCCCCATTATTATTCCAACTGCAATGCCAACAAGGAATAGCCCATATTTAAGTGCAGTTGATGACGAGGTACCTTTTTTCTGCATGTAGATTGATGGGTCAACACCCTTTTCAATCATGAGCATACGCTCGCGGTTTCTGTTTCGTAAGTAGATGTATAGTACTCCAAATGCTAGCGAGTGGCTAAATACAATGGCTACAATGGGGATAAATAGTTCTAGTGTGCTCATAGTTTTGTTATTTTAAATTTGTTTGTGTCCGTTTGACTACACCCATTGTTCATTTGTTACAAATGAAGTGATAAATTTTTGAAATGGCAGATTGTAGCCATCTTTTTACCCGTACCCTTAATTAAAATAAACTGATATTAAACATAGAATACGTTTGCGGTATGTATGCATTTTCCGTTTAAATTTGTGTTTTGGCGGTTCGAGTAAGTTCGATCCGCTTCATTTTTTAAACCCTAATCGAATAATGAAAACAGTTGATCTA
>DDWD01000160.1 GCA_002345825.1 Bacteroidales bacterium UBA2295 | reverse complement strand
GAAGAGGTAGTAAAAAGGACTTTATAGATATTTACTTTCTGCTAAAGGAGTTTTCCTTGTCAGAGCTTCTCGCATTTTATAATCAAAAGTATAGTGATGGCTCATCATTTATGGTTTTAAAAAGCCTAACCTACTTTAATGATGCCGATGGTGATCCTAACCCAGTAATGCTAATCCCAACTAGCTGGGAACAAGTAAAAACCATCATTGCCAAAGAGGTTGAAGCATTCTTTTCCCCATCATAACATCCAAAACACTGACCCCTGCACTGGAATTGCTCGCCACTGCTGCCATAGTTTAAGGAACTTTTTTCGCAGAATGTTAAGAATTTGGTTAAAAAGGTTTTAGTTATAACTAATCGATGAGGAGATGAGGCGAAGGGGCGATATGGCGATTATGCGTTGAGGCAAAAAGTGATAAGGCGCGGAGGCGATATCATCGCATCATCGCACAAACGCACCAACAAACAATTTATTAACTTTACCGTTAAAGTATAAAAATCGATACACTTGATATTGATGAGACAAACTGCATACACACTCACCCTTATAATCACGGGTTTAACCTTGCATGCACAGGTGGCCTATCAGCATGTTAGCGATAAGGATATCTACAATTTCCTCGATGAGCTGGCCAGCATCCACGTTATTGATGTAAACTCCACGGTAAAACCCTACCCGCGCACTACCATTGCAATATATCTGCAAAAAGCAAGGGAGCAAGAGCAAAACCTTAGCCGCTCGCAAAGGGCACGCCTAGCGCATTACATACAAGAGTACCAGCTAGAACTGGGCGAGCTAAAAGAGGGCGAGTGGCAAATATTTAAGCGCGACTCGTCGGTTTCGGTACATTTTCTACCTCCCGAAATTGCATACAAAGACACCCTATTCAGAGCGCTCATGCGACCTGTATATGGGTTTCGTTACTTCTCGGGCGGACAAAGAGATTTTTGGGTATCGTATGGTGGCGCAGAGGCCATTGCTTATGTTGATGATAGCTGGTCGGTTTACGCCAGCCTGCGCGACAACTACCAAGCGGGTGAGCGCTTGGCACAACCATCGTACCTTACACAGGAGCCGGGTGGCACCTACAAATCGCTAACCGGAAGTGGCCCTGGGGGCGAGTTTAGCGAGATGCGGGGCGGCATAACCTGGAGCTGGCGTTGGGGCTCGCTGGGACTTATCAAAGATCATATTGCCTGGGGCGATAACCAGAACGGCAGCAATATCTTCTCAGGTCGCACCCCATCGTTCCCTATGATAAAGCTAAATATGAACCCAGCCAAGTGGCTCGAGTTTAGCTACCATCACGGGTGGTTGGTGTCGGAGGCTATCGATAGCTTAAACTCCTACTTCCCCGACGATTACTACCCTCGAACCATTCACCGCAAAATGTACGTTGCGGCCAATATGTTTACGGTTAAGCCATTTGAGCGGCTAAACATCTCGTTTGGCAACTCCATTGTGTATGGCGATATGGATGTCCAACCCGCCTACCTTATCCCATTCTTTTTCTACAAATCGTTGGTTCACACGCTTCACTGGGGCGCATCGTTTCAGAACAACGCCATGTTCATCAATATCAGCTCAAGGCAAATAAAACACCTGCACCTATACGGAACACTTTTTATCGATGAATTCTCGGTAAAACGCATTGGCGACCCTACCCGCCACAACTTTAACAGCTACAAGGCTGGCTTTACGCTAAGCCACTGGCCAATTCGCAACGTGGTGCTGGGTGCGGAATACACCTTTACAAACCCCATAACCTTTCTGCACGACGAGCCCACTACCAGCTTCTCATCAAACAAATATAACCTGGGGCACTACCTAAAGGATAATGCCGAGGAACTTTACGCCACGCTACGCATAAACCCTGTGGGAACGCTCCAGCTATCGGCATCTTACACCCACGCGCGCAAGGGCAACTATTACGAGTATATCCGTGGCCGCCGCGATCCGCGGATTGATGAGCTACCCATTTTAGAAGAGATTACCTGGGAAAGCCAGAGCTTAGTGTTTGCTGCGCAGATAGACCCGCTACCAAATATCCGCATATTTGGTCGTTACACCATAAGCAATGTGCAGGGTTACGATGTGGACGGGCGCACCGCCCAGCAGTATCTCAACATGTTTTCTGCTCCCTACTTACACGGCAAGAACAACATTTTTGAGATGGGCTTTGGAATGGGATTTTAAGGTTTAGCTTACGCATCAAACCCTCAGCCATTAAACGCAAAAACACTAAGCCGCTAAGTTACTATCGATTGACAGGAATGTAGACTTCTGACTCACTGACTTTCGACTTCTCTCGTTATGCTCCGCATCCCCTCATCAGCTATCGCTTATCTCGTCAGTTATCACTTACGAGACAAGATGAGACAAGTTGTGACAGGCGACTTTCATCTATAAACGCAAACCTGACTACCGGATAACAGGTTGAGTGGTTTAGGTGATGTAATAAACTAGCCGATGTAATGTTGGAGGATAAAGGCAACAATTGAGTAGCCTGCGGTTGCTGATCCTGCGTTGCACTGAGTGGTACGCTGTGCTTGCCGAAGTGCCTGTCAAAGTGTCGAAGCAACCATGGTACGATATAATGACGGGATGTTCGAGGGTCGCATTCAGGTTTTTGTGTGTCGAAGCAACCTTGGTCCGATATGATGACCCCGCTATCATTGCCTGCGGTTGCTGAGCCTGTCGAAGCAACCTCGGTCCGATATGATGACCCTGCTATCATTGCCTGCGGTTGCTGAGCCTGTCGAAGCAACCTCGGTCAGATATGATGACCCCGCTATCATTGCCTGCGGTTGCTGAGCCTGTCGAAGCAACCTCGGTCCGAGATGATGACCCCGCTATCATTGCCTTAGAATACAGGCAGGAACGAAAGGTTTTTCGATTCCCCTCTTCTCGCTTCGGTCATCGGTCATCCAACTTCCAGGCGTTCCACTTTCCTATACAGATAGTCTCCCCGAAAGACATTTGGAGTTACCAGCCACTTTAGGCACTCTATGAACTTATGCTTCCTTCTTCAAACCTTAAACGCAAAAACACCAAAACGCTAAGTCACTATTGATTGATTAGAATGTAAACTTCTGACTCTCCGACTTTCAACTTTCGACCCTTCGGCAGGCTCAGGGCATGCTTTCAGACTTTTGACTTCTTTTAACCCCAAATAATCAAAACATTAGTACTATATGCCAAAAAAACGCTGTCATGTCCTACGGACCCTGTCTTCTGTCAGGCAGGGATGACAGGTTTTTCCTGCCCCCGTCTTCTGTCTTCCGTCTTCCATCTTACATCTTCTGACTTTCGACTTTCGACTTCCGTCTTCCATCTTCTGACTTCCGTTTTCTGACTTCCGTCTTCTGACTTCCGTCTTCTGACTTCCGTCTTTCCGACTTTCGACTAAAATAAACATTTTCCGTACCTTTGCGTACAAACAACAACCATCAAACTAACAAAATTATGAAAAGGATACTTCTAATGCTTCTCCCCGCCATTGTAATATCATTTACAAGTTGCGACGACGGCAAAGTTAACTTTTTCACCCTTGATGACGATATCGCCTTTGGGCAGCAGCTCGACTCCACCGTAATGGCCGACCCAGCCACCTACCCCATTCTTGATGAGAATCAGTATCCCGAAGCTTACGACCACCTCAACAGAATTCTTAACAACATATTACAGTCCGATGACCTGCGGTATCCAACCACATTTCCATGGACCGTAAAAATAATCGATGAGGATATACTTAACGCGTTTGCTGCACCTGGCGGATACATGTACTTTTACACTGGCCTAATAAAATTTCTCGATAACGAGGCACAGTTTGCGGGTGTTATGGCTCATGAGATTGCCCATGCCGACCGTCGACACTCCACGGCTATGCTTACCAAACAATACGGCTTTAGCGTTTTAGCAAGCGTTATCCTGGGCGATAACCCAACCCTTCTCGAGGAGATTATCGTTTCCTTAGCCCAAGGCCTTGGCTCGCTTAAATATAGCCGCGACAACGAGTACGAAGCCGACGAGTATGCAGTGAAATATCTTTGCGATACCGATTATCACCCAAGGGAGCTGGCAGGATTTTTCGAGAAGATGGAGGGGGCACCACACCCTCCCGAATTTTTAAGCACACACCCCTCGCCCGAGAATAGGATTGAGGCCATTGAGGCGGCTTGGCAAACACAGGGCGGTAAAGATGGAGAACTATTTATTGATAGATACCAAGATTTCAAGAATAGCTTACCCCAATAATTCACCATTGGTTAGGTAAATAGATATTGTTCCACAAGCAGAACTCCCGATTGATACCATCCGGTACCTTCGGGAGTTTTCTTGTATTCTCATCGTAGTTTTATTTAAACACGTATAGACAAAGATGCAAAGGCTGGTTAGGTGACCTGACTAGTTTTCCATCTTCAGACTTTCGACTTTTGACTCTCCGACTTTCGACACTTCATAAACTTCGAACATTTTAACCTCAACTTTTGGTTTAATCTTCACTATATATCGCTGAAAAACGCTGTCAGGTTCTACGAACCCTGACAGGTTTTTCCTACTTCCCACTTCTGGCTTCCGACTTTCAACTCTAGGCACTTTATGAAGTTTCAACCCTTCGGCAAGTGGTCAGTGAGCCTGTCGAACTGCTCAGTATACGACCTGTCGAACTGCTCAGGGCATACTTTCAGCCTTTTGACTTATTAAAATTCATATAATCAAATCATTATTACTACATATCCAAAAAAACGCTGTCAGGTTCTTCGAACCCTGACAGGTTTTTCCTACTTCCTACTTCTGTCTTCTGACTTTCGACCCTTCGACAGGCTCAGGGCATGCTTTCAGACTTTCGACTTTTTTAACCTCACAAAATCAGCCAATGGCTCAACCTCCTGCGAATCGGCAATAACAACGGTATGCCCTTCGCTTACTAGCCCATCAAAAAGCTGGAACAACTTATGGGTGTTACCCCAATCGAGCCCGCGGGTGGGCGAATCGAACAGAATTATGGCCTGCTCCCGTTTTAATCCCACAACGCTTTCGGCCAGCATAAGCCTTCGGCGCTCGCCATACGATAACGTTGATACCTCCTGTCCCAAGGCCAGATAACCCAGCCCCACCAGCTGCAGCTGTTGTAAAATCTTTTTGCTTTTTGTTGATATAAAATCTGCCTCCAAAAATTCATCTACCGTAACCAATAGCCACTCACTTATGCTCTTGCCGCCAACCCTATAAGCCAGCCACTTTTCGCTGTATCGATGGCCGTTGCACTCGGGACAAACCTCCTTCACATCGGGCAAAAAATCGAGCGTGGTGGTTATGGTTCCTAGCCCCTTACACTTGGGGCATTGCGATTTCCTGCTGTTAAAACTAAAATCCGCCTCCGCAATACCATCTGCAATGGCCTCAGGTATAGATGCAAACACCTTCTTTAAATCGTTAAGCACCCCTGTTCGTGTTGCTACTGCACTCTGGGTATTGCCCTGTGGCAGTTTATTGGATATTCTAATCTGCTTAAACCTATGCTGTTGCTCACACTCGAGGGCAATAGCATGTAGCAGCTGGGTTTTCCCGCTTCCTATTGGACCTGTAATTAGGTTTAGGCGCTGTGGGTATATTTCTGCTGATGTAATCTCTGGTATTGGTTCAACACCCATCAGACTCAACTTTTTCCGCTCAAATCTTTCTCCCTTGCATACTATTTTGGCTGTTACTGGCGATTTTAGCTTATCTATCTCCTTTGGCGAGATATCAGCAATAACTCGTCCGCCATCCTTACCCGCACCTGGGCCAAGCTCAATAATCCTATCGGCTGCGTTAATAATTTCAGGTCGATGATCGCTAACCAGAATGGTGTTACCCCGTTGCTGCGCTAGCTTAAGCGTTTGCACCAAATGCTCGCGCGCGCTCGAGTCCATCCCCCAAGTTGGCTCATCGAGGATAATGCACATCCCGCTCTGCTGCGACGAGAGAACACCCCCCAGCTGAATCCACTTGAGCTCGCCGCTGGAGAGCCAAGCCGCTGGCCTACCTAGCGTTAGGTTGCCCAATCCTGCTCTTGATAAGAATTGTAACTTCTCGTGCAGCTGGGCCAGCAAAGCCTCCGAAACTTGTGCATAGGCATCATCTTTGATTTGCTCAAGCAACCCATCGATAGTAAGTTCTATAACTTGGCCAATACTCAGCCCATTGAAAGTGTATTTTAGCATCTCGGGTCGCAGCCTTTGACCGTTGCACTCCGTGCAGGGTATATCGGTAAGAAGCTCCAACGCGCTCCTCCCTTTTGCCGAAGGGAAATGGTTGCGATACTCCTCTTCAATTAGCTTGCATAAACCATCCCAACTCCCTACAAACGAGTGATTTCCTTCGCCTCCTTTGCGCTTAAACTGCCACTGTGCATTGTACTGCTCGCTGCCAGTTCCCCAAAGAATCATCTCTCGCTCGTGTATGCTTAGCTCACTCCAAATCTTATCGGTATCTATCCTATGTTGCTGAACCATTGCCTGCAACAGCCATCGGTACTTATTCCTCTCATCAACAAAAAAAAGCACCGTTTTGTGTGATGATAAAGCACCATCGAGCAGTGGTTGGTTGGGATTGGCTATAACCCTATCGATACTACAACTCTTAATATGCCCCGTACCCTCGCAAACCTTGCATACCGAATGCTCGTTCACCAACGAGAAATCGGCAGCTGTAAGCTTTCTGCCATCGAGATTAATGGCAAAACGAGCGTAGAGAAGCCTTAGCAAATCGTAGATTCCGCTTGCCGAAGCCACAGTCGATTGCACATCGGGCCGAGGAGTATCGGCATCAATGGCCACCGTGGGCAGCATGCTAACCACTTTGCCTATCTGACCCGAGGTGTTAAGCCTCATCTGTAGTCGACGGAAACCCGAAAGGTTCTCGGTAAATAGCCTTTGCCCTTCGGCATGTAGGGTTTGCATAAGTAGCGATGTTTTGCCACTACCCGACTCCCCTGTAAAGGCAACCAGCTGCCCTGCATCGATATGCAAATCGATGTGTTTAAGGTTGTTTGTATGAATATCTTGTAGACGTATTGCTGGCGATGCACTTTTCACCTCAGCATAATTGTATTCTTGTTTCTTACCAATTGCTTGCGTTGTGGGTGAAGCATGCGATGTGAAAAACTTGCGTGTTGCTCCACAAAAAAGAACCTTACCGCCACTCTTGCCACCCTCGGGGCCAATATCCACAATCCAGTCGGCAGCCAAAATAAGCTGCGTGTCGTGCTCAACCACCACCACGGTATGCCCGTTGGAAGTGAATGCGTGGAGCGCATCAATAAGCTTTTTAATATCCTTAGCATGCAGGCCTGTGGTTGGCTCATCGAGAATGTACAGGCATCGCCCTTTGGGCGATTGGTACAAGGCGCTGGCAAGCTTCACCCGCTGGGCTTCGCCCCCCGATAGTGTGGTTGACGACTGCCCTAGATGAAGATATCCCAAGCCCAACTTTTCCAGTGCCTGTAGGTAGGGCAACAGGCTTGGTGTATTTAAAAAATGCTCTAATGCCACGCTTACGCTAAGATCCAGTACCTCGGCAATGCTCAACCCCTCAACCTTTACCTCTAGCACCTCGGCTTTGTATCGTGTACCACCACAAACAGAGCAGGGCTGCACCATATCCTCAAAAATATGCATACCGGTTTTTACCACACCTGTGCCCTGGCATGCCTCGCACTGCCCTTGCTTACTATTAAACGAGAAATGGCTGGCCGTTAGGTTTGCCTTTTTGGCCTCGAGCGTTTGAGCAAACAGCTTACGAAGAATATCGAGCAAGCCAGTATAGGTGGCGGCGTTACTTCGCGAGGTACGACCAATGGGTTTCTGGTCAACATGTATTACCTGCTTAAATGAATCGACGTGTAAGAGCCCGTGGTCAACCAAAGTGCTCTTGCCTGCACCCGATACTCCTGTTACAACATTTAGCGCTCTCCGGGCAAAGCTGAAGGTTTGGTTTACAATATTGTGTTTGCTTTGGATATAAACTTCAAAAGTCTCAAAATCTTCGGGCGTTTCTGCTGCTGATTTATCAAAATTTGCAAAGCCATTGGTTAGCATTGTTCTTGTGGGACTTTCCAAATGTTTATTGTCAATCATTGCGCGAACCGTACCATTGTAAACGAGCTTTCCACCCATGGACCCGGCTCCAGGTCCAAACTCAATAAGATGCTGAGCCGAACGGATAACCTGCTCGTTATGCTCCACCACAACCACTGTGTTGCCCTGTTTTACCAGTGAGTACATAGTGTCGATAAGGGTATACGTATCGCGCTGATGCAAGCCAATGGAGGGCTCATCGAAAAGATACAGCACGCCTGTTAACCCGCTATGATTTAGCTGTGCCAAGCGCATACGGCGCAGTTCGCCCTGCGACAAGGTTTCGCTAAGGCGATTGCAAGCAATATGGCCAACGCTTAGGCGACATAGCATATCTAGTCGGCTTGCCAGTGCTTGCAGTAGTTGCCCCTCGCCCTGCTGAGTTGACTTATGGGATTTCATTGAATGGCATAAATCCAAAAGAGGGAGCGATTCGTAGTCGTAAAATGTGTGTCCGTTCCAAGTAATCCTTAGCGATTCTTGGTTTAGCCGCCTACCCTTGCAAACTGGGCATTCGCGTGCCGACATAAACCTAAGGATATTGTCGTTCCTATCGCGCCGCAGAATATCCTCCATAACGGGAACAATTCCCTTATAGTAACCCTCCTCCCTGGGTCGTGCGGTAATTCCTGTCCACTTTAGCCTCGACTCAAGGGAGTGTTTGCCGTAAAGCACTTTCACCTTGTCCGATCCATTAAGGATTACACCCCTCTGAACATCACTCAAATCTTTCCAAGGAGTATCAACGCTAAACCCATAGTGTTGGCAAACCTTATCGAGCTCATCGATGGTTACCTGCGAATAAATTGTATATCCGTTGGGCAGGGTAATAACCAGTGCCCCTTGCCTTAGCGACAAGTTAGGGTCGGCAATAAGCTTACTGATATCAATAAACTCCTCAATGCCCAAACCTTTGCAGTGAGGGCACCACCCCTTATCGGAATTGAATGAAAAGGCATTACGGTTTAGGGCAAGTTCCTGATCGTTGAACCGAGAGAATAGCTGGCGCAGCAAGGGCGATATCTCGCTAAATGTACCTGCGGTGGATCGCCTATTGGCCTGAACCTGCGTTTGCCCAACGCTTACCACAGGCAGCATCCCCTCGATGCTTGAAACCTTTGCGGGTCGGATTTTACCAAGTCGCGAGCGGGTGTAGGCAGAAAAGGTCTCGAAATACATCCGCTGTCCCTCGCGGTTTAGAACATCGTACACCAAGCTACTCTTGCCGCTTCCCGACACGCCCGTAATAACCGTTAGCTTGTTGTGCGGGATGCACACATCAACACCCTTTAGGTTGTTTTCCGCAGCACCCCGTATTGTTATTTGCCCCATAAATACAATTTATAAAGCAAATATAGGGATTTGTGGAAGGATTAAAGAATATGCGAAACGTTGTTTGAGCAGTAGTTCTCAACCATTAAAAGCGGCCAATGACATTTTAAACCAAAAGTCATTTCTGCTGTTAATGCTATGGCTCAAATATGATATAGGATTTAGTCTCGAAGGAGCCTTCTGTAAGTTTGAAAAGTTATTCGGCTAAAGCCGATATTAGTTTTTATAAATCAACATTAAAGGATATGAAAACATTCGTAAAAAGATGGTTCGATACGGGTATATACCCCAATAGCATTTCAGTTTCACTGTTACTTCTTAGGGTAATAGTTGGAATACTTATGCTCACCCATGGTTATGGCAAGCTCCTTATTCTTTTTGGTGATGAACCAATTCAGTTTGCCGACCCAATAGGAATTGGTGTAACGGCATCGTTAGTGCTGACCGTATTGGCAGAGTTTGTGGCCTCAATCTTTCTAATTGTTGGCTTTGCAACTCGCTTTTCGGCCATCCCATTACTATTTACTATGCTTGTGGCTGCCCTTATCGTGCATGCAAACGATGGCTTTGCATTTAAGGAGTTGCCCTTGCTTTATGCAACAATTTACCTTGTGATAGCCATAACTGGTGCTGGCAAATACTCGGTGGATAGCTTTATCTCGAAGAAGTTGTAACATTAGGTGTAAATGTTGAGTTTTGCAAGTGGGCACTGCTATGTGAACTGTTTGAATATTGCTTTGCAAAGCACTTGCCAATTATGACACTATCTAAAGAGCCATTAAAAACGCTAATTGGCACTTTTCGGCATAAGTGAAACCAAACTAGTTAGCTTCGCTAAAGAGACACCTCAGGGTTATGACTTATCAATAAAAAAAGGAAACCCCGCTTTTGCGTAACAGGCTCTGCTCAAAAAGAACGATTGAGGCATGAGCTTCTGCCTAAAGAAGTTTTGATGTTAGTGTCATATTTTAAAGAAATATTTTTTTAACCAGTACCTGTAAAATGGGTCAAGAAAAGTAACGGTGCCGTTCTGTATATCAATAATTTCCTTATTTACCAATGCTTTCTTAACCTTTAAAACATTGGCAGATGTCCCGAGGCGGTACTCCTGTATTGTTGCTTTTGAGCTGAGCTGCTCCACATTATTGATAACTACTTTAAGTAGATTTATTTGGCTATTGTTTAACCCATCGGTTATGGATTGGAATAGCATGCTGAGTTGAAGAACCAGATCCTCGAAGGCTTCGGTTACGTTATCGTTTATACATTTAACCTCAGTGCGTAACCAGGTCTGTTGGGCCAGTTGCTGTACATAGTATGAGTGGCGGTCGGCTAAATCAACGATAAGTTTGGCGGAAACGTTGTCAATTTTTTTCCCGTGTCGTTAAACCTGCTTACAATAAATTTAATCCAGTCGTCGGTCGATATCTTATCAAGGAAAACTATATCACCAAACTTGTAGAATGGCATTGAGGGAGAAGTAAATACATCCATTAGCATATGACGCTTACTGCCATAAAGACAGTACGATACATTTTGATGCTTTTGCCAGTGAGCACGTAGCATTTTTTGAAAAGCTTCGGGATTTTCGAATTCCGAAATATTCTGAAACTCATCGATACAGATGATGAAGTTGGTTTTGGAGTTAATGGCTAAACGCTCTGCCAACTCTATAATATCGGTGGGTTGCTTTTTAACCTCGCTCCAATCCAATCCGAGCTGCAAATTGCTTTCAGGCGTTGGGTTTACAGTAATGGTGGGTATGAATCTACCAAGTAGTTGTTTTGCTGAATCAACAATGTTTTCAAATTTTGTTGATGAAACCTTTAAGATTTCAGTTGCAAAATACTCGTAGAATTGCTCCTCGGTTCTTACGTTATTCAAATCAATAAAGCAGAATCGCAACTTCTTGTTTTTATCCAAGGCTATCTTCGAGGCTTTTGTTACCAGCGATGATTTCCCCTACCTGCGGGGAGAGATAAGGATGGTATGTGTTAGAGAGGTAAAGTTCTGAACCAAGCGAATCGTTTCCTTTTCCCTATCGGTAAAATCCTTATCTAAAGCGATTTTCCCAAATGTAAATGGCGTCTTCATCAAGTATATTTTTCAACAATTATAGCATACTTTCACCACATTACCAAAAGGTAAGTTACCGAAAGGTAAGTTGTTGAAAAGCACCTAACAGGAGCTAGGTTGTTCTGTAAAGTTCATGTTCTAATTCATTAACTGTTTTATAAACGGTGATTCTTGTTCCCAATTGTTTTTATAATCTCCATTGGGGAGGCAAAATCGTTGAATGGCTTTACCTTAAGCATTCGTAACCAGATGAAAAGGATACGCGCGTTAGCATAGGTAGCGAGGCTATAACTTGGTTTGTTTGTAGAATGTTTGTATCAAAATAAAAAAGCACTTACGTAGTATTTGTAAATGCCTGTTTTTCTGCAGACCAGTCTCGTCTCGTAACTTTCTGACGAGAAGAGGCGACCCAATGGCTATGAGTCTACAAATACAAAAAGCAGAAAAAGTGCCGATTGGCGAATTTACTCCCTCATGTGAGTTCAGTCTCGTCTCGTCAGAAAGTGACGAGACGAGACGACCTCCTGATTATGAGTTTTCAAATAGAATAAAACAGAAGAAGCGCCAATCGGCGCTTCTTCTTCTACTGTGGGCCCAGTCTCGTCGGCTTCGCTGACGAGACGACCCCCAAGATTATGAATACCCAATAAAAAAATAAAAGCGCCTTTCGGCGCTTTCTTTTTTAAGTGGGCCCAGCTGGGCTTGAACCAGCGACCCCCTGATTATGAGTCAGGTGCTCTAACCAGCTGAGCTATGGGCCCTTATCGGGAAATTAATATTTCTTAGAACTACTTTATTATTTAACCTCTGATTATGAGTCAGGTGCTCTAACCAGTTGAGCCTGCTTGTTGCGAGGCAACCGAGCAGACAGGCTATGAGCCCCGACAAAAACCTCAAAAGGTTTTTTTATTGGATTGCAAAAGTACATATTTGTATCCGAATTTTGCAACCCTAACATTACTTTTTTTATGTCGAAACCCATTTTTACCCCTTTTGCCAACCAAAACATCAAGAATATCATATTCGATTTGGGCGGCGTTATTCTTAATATCAATTACCACCTAACCATCGATGCCTATAAAAATCTGGGGATTACCGATTTTGAATTGATGTTCACCCAAGCCCAACAGGTTGGGCTGTTCGATCAACTGGACAAGGGTTTGGTTACCCCAGAACTGTTTCGTGATGGGCTCCGCCAGATAAGCGGCCTAGCGCTTACCGATAGGCAAATTGACGATGCGTGGAACGCCATGCTGCTCGATTTCCCACCACAACGACTCGAAGTGCTGCGGTCAGTCAAAAATCATTACAAAACATTCCTCCTTAGCAATACCAACGCCATACATATTGATGAGTACAACAAGGTTTTGCACAAAACCTTTGGAGTCGAAAATCTTTCGGTATACTTCGATAAGGAGTACTACTCGCACCTAATACATATGCGCAAACCCGATGCTGAAGCATTTGAAATCATCCTTAAAGAGAATAACCTTAACCCCGGCGAAACACTTTTTATCGATGATACACTACAACACGTTGAGGGAGCCAGAAAATTGGGTATCTTAGCCTACCATTTAGATATCCCTGCTGGGGATAGTATCGACAAATTATTTAAATAATAGAACTACACATATGAGTAACACCATACAAATTACCAAGGCTACAGGCGAAAAGGAAGCTTTTCAGAGCGAAAAGCTAAAACAGTCGTTACAGCGCGCCGGCGCCAATAACGAGCTAATTAACAGCATTGTATTGGAAATAGAAAGCTGGATTACCGAGGGGGTGACAACCAAAAAAATTTACGCTAAAGCATTTGCGCTGCTCCGCAAAAAAAGAAATGGCTACGCCGCCCGATACAGCCTAAAAAATGCGCTCATGGAACTGGGGCCAACAGGATACCCATTCGAGCATTTTGTGGGTCAGATTTTTGAAATTCAAGGTTTTGAAACTAAGGTTGGCCAACTAGTGCAAGGGCAGTGCGTACAGCATGAGGTAGATGTGGTTGCAACGGAAAACCACACGCAGTACTTGGTTGAGTGCAAGTACTACAACACGCAGGATAAGCACGCCAATGTTCAGGTTCCACTATACATCCGCTCAAGAGTAAACGACATTGAAGCCAAGCGCAAGCAGCTGCCCGAGTACAATGGCTACACATTCTACGGCTGGATTGTTACCAACACCCGATTTACCACCGATGCTATGGATTTTGGAAAGTGCTCGGGGCTACATCTGGTAAGCTGGGACTACCCCAAGGGTCATAGCCTTAAGGATATGATTGATAAGTACCGCATGTTCCCCATTACCACCCTAACGGAGCTTAACAAGAGGGAGAAGCAACAATTAATGGATAAGGGCGTTGTGCTTTGCCGCCAGGTGGTTAGCAACCCTAAAGTACTGGAGAATATTGGAATCTCAAAACCAAAGATAGCCAAGGTTCTGGATGAGGCAAATGATTTGTGTTCTGAAAAATGATGCTTTATTGATAGAGATTTCTAGAACATCCCCCCAACAAACTCCTCAACCTTAATGTTCTTGAAGTAGCTGTTGAAATCGAACTGCGATAGGGTCTGCAAAATAGCTTCGCGCTCGTGCTTAACACCCACCAAAGATTTTTGCACCTCGTCGATATCGTGCTTGTGGAAGAAATCGCCAAATATCCGTATGTCTTTTATTACGCCTTTCGATACATTGATATGAAATTCAACGCTACCTCCCTCGGTACGAATTAGCTTCTCGAAATCGTACTTTGGCGAGTCGCCAAAATTCCACTCCCACTGCGAGAATTTCTCGTCGCGCAGCTTCTCAATGCCAGCAATATCCTCGGGGGTGTACTCGTACTCCTTCGAATCGGGGTACATCTCCATTATGTGCTTCATAATCCTGTCACGGAACTCCAGCACATCCATCTTTTCGTTTAGATACTCGCTAATGTTGGTAACTCGAGATCTAACCGATTTTACTGCCTTATCCTGAAATTTGAGAGGGTTTACCTTTAACGCAGCCGACAGGTCGGTCATTACGGCCGAGAAAAGCAGCGTTCCGTGGTGCAGCACCCTATTCTTCCAGATGCTCTCGGCATTGCCCGAGAATTTTTTTCCGTCGATGGTAAGGTCGTTACGCCCCTCGAACCTGGCATTTATGCCCATGCTCTGCAAAACGTCGAGAATTGGCTGTGTAAACTTGCGAAAATCGCCCTGTGCACCCTCGCCAGCGTTCTTCACAAAGGTGAAGTTTAAGTTGCCCAGATCATGGAAAACTGCACCACCACCCGATATTCGCCTAACAACCTTGATGTTGTTCTCCTTAACATAATCCACATTAATCTCTGCCAGGGTATTCTGGTGCTTCCCAACAATTATGGAAGGCTCATTGCGCCACAGCATAAAACAATCGTCTTTCAGGTATTTTAGGGCGTACTCATCGGCAGCAATATTGAAATAGGGGTCGGTGTGTGAGTCTTTAATGCAAAGCATAGCTATTGGGATTAATTTTGATTTTTAACACTAACTAAAACAAGCAATAGGTTTAAAGGTTGACAAAAATACAAATGTTTATCTACTTTGAATACAAATGGATTTCACTATGCCTATGGGCTGGGTTTAATCTATAAATACTAAATTTGTACATCCATATAAATAATAATATCAACAGAAATGACTAAAATAGTTTTTGCAGAACCCATTGGTCTGACCAACGACGAGAAAACAGCCTTTGCTCACGAGATGGAAAAACAAGGAAACACCGTTGAGTTTTATAATGATATCCCCCAAAGCGAGGATGATCTGGCTCAAAGAGTTGCCAACGCCAATGTACTTGTGATTAGCAATTTGCCTGTTTCCGAAAGCATAATAAGCAAGGCGAGTAGCCTTAAATTTATTTCGGTAGCCTTTACAGGGGTCGATCATGTTGCGCAGGAAGCCTGCAAGCAGCGCGGAATAACCATATCCAACGCAGCTGGCTATAGCACGCAGGCCGTTGCCGAGCTAACCATTGGTATGGTCATTGACCTTTTTAGAATGATTACCCCCGCCGATTCGGTTACTCGTAGCTTAGGGGGACGCAATGGATTCCTAGGGAGGGAGCTAGCCGGCAAAACATTTGGCATTCTGGGTGCGGGAGCCATTGGCCAACGGGTTGCCCAGCTGGCCAACGCCTTCGGCTGCAAGGTGGTGGCTTGGTCACGAACACCCAAGAACATAGCAAACGTAAAGTTCTTAGAATTTGATGAGGTAGTACGCACCGCCGATATACTATCGCTTCACCTGCCACTAACCCCTCAGACCGAGAACCTGATTGGAATCCGCGAGCTGGAGATGATGAAATACAACGCCATACTAATAAACACTGCCCGTGCAAAAGTTTTAAACGCCAAAGCACTTGTTGATGCGCTAAGTCAAAAAGAAATTGCCGGTGCAGCAATTGATATTTACGAGTACGAACCCCCACTAAAAGCTGATCACCCGCTACTAAAAGCGCCAAACACACTACTTATGCCACACATTGGCTTTGCAACCCATGAGGCCATTGCGCTACGCTCACAAATTGTGATGGATAACGTTAGGTGCTGGCTCGAAGGGAATCCACAGAATGTAATGGGCTAGTAAAGATGAGTCTTTGATTTTTTGTCAGCATCAAAATTGTAATTCACTAACAAAAAATATTATGGGTAAACTTATTACAGCCATCTCGATACTTTTAGCTCTAGTAACTGTTGAAACATATGGTCAAAGGACTCATTTTGTTGGATTAAACCCATCGGTTACTGTAGAACCCTTTTACCAAGAGGGCGAATTCGACCTAAATATCGTACCATTAGTCTATCAGGTACCGTTAAATAGTAGGATTGATTTTAGAGCATCGACTACTGTTAATCTAGGTTTTCGTGAATCCTCAACTAAAGTTAGCCATTTGGGCGGGCAAGTTGCTTTTCCAATTTTTCTCAAGAAAAAAGAGGAGTTAACAATTCCTTCGGCTGGTTTTTTTGCTGCTCCGGGCATTGGTTTTACCCGAAATATTTTGGAAAAGCATTCAAATTTTGGTTTTTTTATAGAACCGGGGTATAATTTGCAGATAAGCGAAAAATGGTCGATATCCTTTGGGGTTCAACTAGGTGCCACCCACTTTAACTACGACAATGGTGAGAAAAAGTGGGGTAACCATTTTGGAATTAAAATATTTATAGGCCGATGGTTGTAACAGCCTAACAAAAAGCGTTTAGCATTGATGCTCTTAAGGGCATTGGGATTGATTTATTCGTTATGCTATTATTAAATCGTATGTTGTAAAAGCCTTAATCACTAACGATGACCATCATCAATATCAAAAAAGTAAAAATTACTGAGCTTAACGAGTTACAAGCAATTAGCCGTAAAACGTTTGCCGAAACATTTGCTGAGATCAATACTAAAGCGGATATGGATATCTATCTCAGCGAGAATTTATCGACCACACAGCTAATGGCTGAGCTTAATGAGCCGAATTCTGAGTTTTACTTTGCCACACTCAACAACAGCATAATTGGGTACCTAAAAATTAATTTTGGCCAATCGCAAACCGAGTTACCAAACGATAATGGCCTTGAAGTTGAACGAATATATGTGCTAAAAGAGTATCATGGGAAAAAAGTGGGGCAACAACTTCTCGATAAAGCATTAAGCATTGCTAGGCACAGAAATGCCAGCTACATTTGGCTGGGGGTATGGGAAAATAACCTGAGAGCAATTAGCTTTTACAAAAAGAATGGCTTTGTTGAGTTCGATAAGCACCCATTCCTGCTAGGAAATGACGAGCAAACCGACATAATGATGAAGTTTATGCTTCGGTAAGAGAAATTTTATAAGGGCTTCTTCTGAAATGAATTTCGAATATTGAATTTCGAATGTGAATGATGAAGTATGATATGGCGAGTGGGCAATAGCGAATAGCTAAATACCTTTTGCGCCTTAGCGCCTTAGCGTTTAAAATTTTAACACAGAGGAATTGGTTGAATATCCAATCACACAATCTTAATTGACGCTGACAGGCCGGTTATTCAATCAATCACGCCCCTTCTCTTTCCTTATCGCATCATCGACCAATCAACCTCAATCATTCAATCATCCTACTCCCTACGCACTCCAAGGTACAGAAATCGAAGTATAAACAGCATCAACGCAGGGAAAATTACTGTTTGCAGTAGCCTAAAAAACAGGTAGTCGATTATATCGATATGAATAAGAATTGCCATGGTTATTACAATGGCCATATCAAAAAGCATAACCCACGCGCTGCTTGAGCGTGACTTGAAAACCTTTGGAAATGGATTTTCATCGTTGTTGCCAAACAGTGGAACCAACGAGTACAGGCAGAAGGTGAAAAGCAGGGGGGATACCACACCGAAAACAGCCAACATATAAATTGACGGCCACACGCCGAAGCTATATACACCTCCCCCAACTATTGTGAGCAGTAGGTTAACCCCAAACCGTCCGGGAGTACCAACCAAATTCTCTGTCCAGTAAATGGGAATTCCTAGGTATTTATTTGGCTTATTGCTCTGCATCTAAATTCTTAATGGAGTTATTATGCTGTACACCAAAGCGTTAGGCGGCAAGCACAAGGTAAACAATGTATGCAATGTAAATTGTAACAAAAAGGATACCCTCCCGCCTATCAATTTTTTGACCTGTTCCCTTAATTGCAAAGGCAAACAGCAAAATACTTGCTAGCCCTGTAACCAAAATATCAACATTAGCAGCGGGATAAAAAGGGAGCGGACGAATTATGCTCGAAATGCCCAACACCATAAAAACATTAAAGATGTTCGAGCCCAACACGTTACCTATGGCAATGTCGGAATTACCCTTGTAAGCAGCTACGGCAGAGGTTACCAGTTCGGGAAGCGAGGTGCCCAGCGCCACAACGGTTAGCCCAATAATGGCATCGGAAATGCCCAATGATCTGGCAATGGTTGTGGCAGAGTTTACAATAAGGTCGCCACCGAAGTAAAGCCCAAGAATGCCACCAGCTATCATCAATATTGATATATATGTCTTTCGCTTTTTTACTTTTGTAATGGGCGCATACTTGTCGGACTTGGCCGAGTAATAGGTGTAAAGCAAAAACAGGCCAAGAAAAGTAATAAGCACCATACCATCGATGCGCGATAGAATTGATTGCTCGGCACCATCAATCAACAGATCGTTGGCTAACAGAAAAAGCACAATGGCAGCTAGCAGGCTATATGGTATCTCAATCCTAATGGTTGAACTCATAACTGTTATGGGCCTAATAATAGCGGTGATGCCAACAACAACCAAAATATTTATAGTGTTGCTGCCAATTACATTACCAATGGCCAACCCGCTATTGCCGCTAAATGAGGCAAGAATATTTACCACCATCTCGGGCATTGAGGTGCCAAAGGCCACCACCGTAAGCCCAATTACAAATGCAGGTATACCCAACTTATCCGCCACCGACGAAGCACCCTCAACCAGCTTGTCAGCACCGAAAATCAGCAGTACCAGCCCCAAAATCAGCAGGAGAATTTCTAGTAACATAAAGTAATTTATTAGTTATCACACCTCAACCACATCAAATCATAATAATTGATGGGTATAAAGCAATGCACAAAGATCGTAATTAATTTGCTGCTACCAAAGTGGGTGCAATCATGCTATGGGCTTACTATTAACATTATTTACGGTTTATCGACTGCTTGGTCACAACGGTCTGCCCAAAGATTTGTAAATTTGCTTCGAAAATAAAAAAACATCACCCTTGAAACGATTAATATACCTTGTACCATTGGCCTTTTTGTTAAGCATGCTTTTCCCCCGCTGTGCTATTCAAGTGGCTCCTACAGGCGGGCCAAAGGACACGATACCACCTGTGCTATTACGAAGTGTTCCCGCAATGAATGCCACTAACGTAGATCGCGACAATATTATCCTCACCTTTAACGAGTACATTAAGCTGGAGAAGATTAGCGAAAAGCTAGTGCTCTCACCTCCCCAGGAGCAGCTTCCCGACTTTAAAATCAAAGGAAAGGGAGTGGCAATTACCTTTGCTGAAAAATTAGACGATAGCACAACCTACACGCTATATTTTGCCGATGCCATAGTTGACAACAACGAGGGCAACAAGCTCGAAAACTTTGAGTTCGCTTTTTCTACCGGGCCCGTGATTGACTCATTACGATTCTCGGGAACTGTGCTGGATGCATACTCTCTAAAACCTCGCGAAGGAGTTTTTGTGCTGCTTTACAATAGTTTCGAAGATTCGATTCCCATTAAAAAAAGGCCCAACTACGTGACCAAAACCAACTCCGAGGGCAAGTTCTTTTTAAGTAACCTTAAATACAATAACTACAAGATTTTTGCACTTGCCGATGGCAATTCGAACTACAAGTTCGATCAGGTATCAGAAGAAATAGCTTTCTTCGACCATCCTATTGATACTTCAATGCTTAAGCGACCATCTGAGATGACCGGTAAAGCAGACAGCCTGAATCCCCTTCATCTTTTTAAGGAGGAGACCCGAGTGCTTAGCCTAACCAACCAAGCTAGGCCTCAAAGGCGTAGGCTTAAGTTTGGTTTCTCTCGACCTTACAACGGAAACATTGAATTAACTCCCATAAACACTGAGGTTGATACTACTAAATCTTGGTTTATTAACGGTAGAAGCGTGGCTGGCGACTCCATCGATTTTTGGATTACCAACAACGATATTAGCGCAATCGATACGCTTATGCTACTTGCCACATATCAAAAGACCGATTCGCTCATGAACCTGGTTAAAACCACCGATTCGCTTAGAATGTTTTATTTCGATAAGCCCCAATCATCGGGGCGCTCACGCCGAGGCGAGGAGAAATCTGACGATGAGAAGAAATCTGTTGAGAAGAAATTATCCATAAACACATCAGCAAAAAATGGGGCCAGCCTTAGACCCGATGAAAAGATCCGGCTTGCATTCGCAATGCCCTTACAAAGCATCGACACGTCCAAAATAGAGATATTCAACCAAAGCGATAGCCTAATGCTACCGACAATAGGATTTTCAGCCGATACGCTCGACCCAAGATACTTTTACATTGAGCAGCATTGGGAGCCCAAAAAAAGCTATCAACTTTACTTTTTGCCTGGGGCTTTCACAAACCTTGATGCCGTAACCAACGACACCCTTGAACTTAGCCTAAAAGGTGCCGATCCGGAGCAATTTGGAGTTATTAAACTTGGACTAAATGGCGTAAGTCCTAATGTTATTGTCGAACTACTTAGCGACAAGGAGGCCGTTTTAACTCAAAAGACTGTTGAACAGGATGGAGTAATACCGTTTACCTACATTAAGCCTGGCAAGTACTTTATCCGGTTTATTATTGATGTAAACAAAAACAACAAATGGGATACCGGCTGGTATTTAAAAGGGATTCAGCCCGAACGCGTTATGATTTATGAAGACAAGAATGGAAACAAGGAGATACAGGTAAAAGCCAATTGGGAATATGAACTGAACTATAACCTAAAAATTGATAAAAATGTCAGTAGTGATGAACTTCGCGATGTTCCCAACACGGAAGAGCACGAGCATCAGCCCTTACGTATCCCGGATAGTAAAGAGCGTTCGCTCTAAGGGATATCAAAATCAGCTAACCGCCATGGGCACCATTGTTGAGACCAACACGCTAAGTGAGGCCCTTACAGTAATTGAAGATGCCTATAAGGAACTTGAATCCGATTGCGAAAGGGTATATGTTACCGTAAATATCGATATCCGTAAAGGCGACCTTGGCAGAATACAATCTAAGATTCAGTCGGTTGAGGAAAAAATTGCCAGCTCAGAAATTAATGAGTAACTTGAAACAAATTTGCCATTTCGGTTTTATGAAAAGACTTGCAACGTTAGCCATCATCTTTACGCTTGGCCTCCAATCGTCGTTCAGCTACGGCCAGCTACTGGTGGGGGTTAGGGGCGGTTACAGCACATCGGGCATACTGTTTACACCCGAAAGGGACACGAAACCCTTAACCGATCCGCTGATTGATGGGGGCCTTACTCTTAAATACTTCGATTTAGATCATGTTGGTTTTCAGGCCGAAACAAATTTCACCCAGCGTGGCTACATATCTCTTATCGACTCAGTTACGCTTTACAAAAGGGTAAACTCGTATATCGAATTACCACTTTTCTTTCAGGTTCGGACAGCAAAAAACAATTTGTTTGCACATGTAAATATTGGGTTTTATGCATCGATGCTTGTTAACTCCAAGGCAGGACAAGGCCCAGATAGCACCAAAATTAAGCTGTTAGAATATACCCCCAACATTTTGCGCGACAATTTTTTCGATTATGGATTGCGGGGTGGGATTGGTGCCGGCTACGATTTTAGCTGGGGAACAATACAGCTCGACATAGCCTACTCCTACGGACTTGGCGATTTGTACTACTACAGCTACTCGGGCAATCCTTCCCGTTCCCCAGCATGGATAGTTAACGGATCGATTAGCTTTTTTATAAACCTCTCGAAACCCAAAAAGACAAAGACAATACTTGACGAAGAGACACAAATTAGTAACGATATAAACCTAAATTAATCAGCTATGCGAAACTTTCTTTTTTATATCATCCTTACCCTTTTGCCCCTTAGCAATTGGGCACAAACTGGATATGTTCAGGAGGGAAAAGCTTCTTTTTATGCCGATAAGTTTCAGGGAAGAACCACCGCATCGGGCGAACGATATAACCACGCCCGAAGCACCTGTGCTCACCTTACGCTACCCTTCGGCACGCTAGTAAGGGTTACTAACCTTGCAAACAACCAAACCGTTGTGGTTAGGGTTAACGACAGGGGCCCCTTTGTGGCCAACCGTATTATTGACCTTAGCCGCTCAGCGGCTGAAAAACTGGGATTTATTGATGATGGTATTGCCGATGTAAAAATTGAGGCAATTGACGAAGAGGGTAGGTTAACCGCAACTACACAACAGCCTAGCCATAAGCCTGCAACAAAACACCCTGCTCAAGGTGATGATAATAGCAGCATGGCAAAGCACAATGAGAAAATGGATACGCCAAAAACTGAAAAGCCTGAGCCCAAACCCCACAAGCCCGAAGCCCCAGCGGCAACAACTCCTGCTAACGGCGATGGAGATATTGAGCTATACGAGCTAAAAGTAACCCGCCAACAGCTCAGGGGCTTCACAGTTCAAATAGGAAGCTATAAGGAGTTAGTAAACCTGCTTCGCATAGCCGACGATTTGAAATCGTCGCTTAAAAAAGAGGTAAGAGTCCAGGTTGCCCAAATCAATGGCGAAAAGATTTACCGCCTAATGGTGGGTGAGTTCAACTCAAAGAGAGAGGCTCAAGTATTTAAAGAAAAAGCAGCCCAGCTGTATCCAGACTGCTTTATAGTTGAACTGAAATAGCTACTCGATAATTTTTTCGCCAAACGGCTCCCAACTTTTTGCAAGGCCGCCCATGCCTGTCTCACGATATGCAACCTGAATATCACGTCCTGTTTCGGCCATGGTGCTAACTGCCTTATCGAAGGATATTTTATGCCCTCCATCAGATGATAGGGCGTAAACTCCGCAGGAATAGCCCTTAGTGGCTGCAATGGCATTACGCTCAATGCATGGTATTTGTACATAACCCAGCACTGGATCGCAGGTAAGTCCCAGATTATGCTCCATTCCCATTTCGGCAGCGTATTCAATTTGATTTGGCGAACCCCCAAGAATCTGAGCCATAGCGGCTGAGGCCATTGCGCATGCTGTTCCAATCTCTCCTTGACATCCCACCTCAGCTCCCGAGATGGAGGCGTTAGTTTTAACAAGATTGGCAATTAGCCCAGCGGTTGCAAGCCCTCGGAGTATTTTTGTTTCGGTTAAATGCTCATCGCGACTCATGTAAAACAATACAGCAGGGAGTACCCCCGACGATCCACAGGTAGGAGCCGTTACAATTCTTCCGCCTGCTGCATTCTCTTCCGATACTGCCAATGCAAAGGCAAACAGAAGCCCAATGTTCTTAAGCGTACCGTGCGAGTTCATTGCCTTAGTGTAATGCGACGATGCTCTTCGGGCCAACTTAATTGGGCCAGGTAAAACCCCTTCGTTATCAATGCCTCGCTGAATTGTCTCTTTCATAGTGAGCCAAACATCATGTAGAAACGGCCAAATTTCGGGCCCCTCGTTATCCTCAACAAATTCCCAAAGCGATTTTCCCTCTTGCTTGCACCACTTTAGGATGTCGGCCATTTTGTTGTAACTATAAATTTTGTTGCTGTTCAAAACACCCTTTGCGTCGCGCAGGTCACCTCCTCCGATGCTGTAAACCTCCCAGCTGTCAATAACTGCATTTTCATCCTCCGATAAGGCCTCGAAAAGCATACCGTTAGGATGAAGGGGAAGTTCATAAGTATCGTTCCACACAATCTCCAAGTCGTTGGGCATAAACTCCTTCTGTAGAGCATGGTCGGTGTGGTGGCCCTTACCCGTTAGCGAAAGGCTACCATATAGGGTTACTCTAAATTTATGTGCATTGGGATGTTTTTGTGCAAAAATGGCTGCTGCTCTAACTGGTCCAATGGTATGGCTGCTCGATGGGCCATATCCTATCTTGTAAATTTCTCTAATTGACTGCATCGTTATGGTTATTTATGGCCAGCAAAAGTATTAAAAAAAAGTGTACGAATTAAATCTAGATATGTACGTATGCGAACACTCACAGATCACTCTTGGTATTTACTTCAACCTGATTACCACAAACATACGCTCAATGGCATTAGGGTTGATTCTTTGTTGATAAAATACAACTATTAACAATCCGTGTCATTATCATAAAACAAGCATAAGTATGTCCCAGGGGACACTCACAGCGCAAACAGGGCAAACAGCATCCCTAACATTAAAACCATACAGATGAAGCTACTAAGTAGGATATCGCTAGCGTTTAGGTTCGCCTTCAAAAGGAAGGGTTTTGCCACCATAAATATTCTGGGACTAGCCCTAGGAATAGCAGCTTGCATATACATCACCGAGTACGTAATGTTTCATTTCTCATTCGACAAGCATATTCCTGAGCTAAGCAGAACCTACAGGGTAACATACCAGCGCTGGCAAGAAAATGGCGACCGGGTTGAGTTTGCATCAGCAAGCCCTACCATTGGCCCAGCTATGGCCAAACTATTCCCCGAGGTTGAAACCTTTGGGCGTGCCTTTAGGGTTGGGGGTGTGTTTGCATACAACGATTTGGTATGGGAAGAGGAGAATGCATTTAGAGGCGAAACCGATCTGATAAAAATCCTTGGGTTTGATATTGTGAATGGATCTATTGACTCGTGCCTCTCGCTTACGAATCAAGCAGTAATATCAGAGACTACTGCCCTTAAATATTTTGGGAGCATCGACCCTGTGGGCAAAACCCTTACTCACAATGGTGGCGAAAAGTATGTTGTTTCCGCTGTGTACAAAGATCCTCCTGCAAACTCTCACTTTAAACCCGATTTATTCATCTCGTTAGAAAACTGGATTAGGGATGATCCACAGATGTTTGAGCAAGGATGGTTTTACAGTGGATTTTACACCTATGTTACACTATCAAAATATGTAAATCCGGGTGAAATAGATAAAAAAATTGAGGACTTTATCGACAAGGAGTATGGGAAGCACCTAGCTAAATACCAAATGGGCATATCGTTTCGCCTACAACCTGTGGCTGATATTCACCTTAAGTCACACTTTATGCATGAGCTGGAGCTAAACAGCGATGCCAACTCCGTTTCGCTTCTACAAATTATTGCTTGGTTTATACTTGTGGTTGCCTGGGTAAATTTCTTTAACCTTAGCACAATAAGTTCCCTAAAAAGGGTTAAGGAGATTGGTATTCGAAAAGTAAACGGGGCATCCCGTAGTCACTTGGTGGGGCAATTGCTGCTTGAGTCGGCAATTATTAACCTGTGCGCTATTATGGCTGCTATTGTAATGTTTGAGCTGGGTTACAACTCGTTTGCCAATATGGCTGGGTTACCCCCTTGTACCAACTACTACCAACAGCCCTGGTTTTATGCCATAGGCTTTGTTGCGCTAATTGTAGGAACCCTTTCGGCTGGCATATACTCTGTTGTTAAGGTCAAGGATAATAACCTTTCGGAGAGTTTACGAGGAGCACATGTTGGTGTTAAGGGGAATACAATCATAAAAAAGGGGCTTGTTGCCTTTCAGTTTATCATTGCCATTGCTTTACTTGCTGCTACAATAGGCGTATACAAACAATTTACTCTGCTCCAAGATGTAAATCTTGGATTTAGGCTCAACGATATGGTTGTAGTAAAAGTACCAAGGGTTGGCGATAACTCGCTGCCCAGCAGATTTGACGTTTTTATCCAGAAAGCAACATCAATCCACTCGGTTAAAGGGGCCACATACTCTTCGGTTGTTCCGGGTAAACCCAATATGTTTAATAGGGGTGGGATACATCGTTATGGTGACGATTCCAACAATAGTAAAAATATGCGGCTTACCGAAATCTTTGCCAATTTCCCTAGGGTTTATAACATAGATTTACTGGCGGGGAATGGTTTCACGGGGAATCCCGCCGAAGACTCCAATAGCATAATGCTAAATGAGTACGGTGCCCAATGGCTGGGATTTGAAGATGTTGAGAAGGCTATTGGGTCGCAGATAGTTCTTGAGGGTATACCCAAAACCCTTGTAGGCATACTTTACAACTTTAAACAGCTCTCGCCCAAGGAGGAGATTGAACCACAGATATTCCGATATCCACAGCGATTCCAGGGGTATTTTACATTACATATCGACGGCGACAGCAAAGAAGAAACCATAAAAGATATTAAAAGGATATTTGAAACTACCTTCCCCGGTAATGCTTACGAATATTTCTTTCTAGATGAATATTACAACAATCAGTATCAACACGATAAACGTTTTGGATTGGTATTCATACTTTTTTCAGGATTATCAATTGCCATAACTATTTTGGGATTGCTCGGACTTTCGGCTTACTCAGCCGAGCAGCGCAAACGCGAAATAGGTATCAGAAAGGTACTAGGAGCATCTCCGCTGTCCGTTGTACAGCTGCTTTTTCGCGATTACATCCTGCTTCTTGCCATTGCAGGTGCCATTGCTATACCAACGGTTGTAAAATTTTTAAACAATTGGCTCCAGAATTTTGCCACTAAGATTAGCGTGGACTGGACACTTTTCATTCTCCCTCTTATTACAGTTTTCGCCGTTGCATTTCTAACCGTATTGGTCCAATCGCTCCAGGCGGCGTTGGAAAATCCTGTTGAAATGGTAAGGCAGGAGTAGCCAATTTAACCCGTGTTTTATATCTTTGGCTCAATATTATTTATTATTGTATCGATGAGCGAAAAGAATTACGACCCACAAATGCACACAGCCGAGCATATTTTGAACCAAACTATGGTTAGGCTGTTCGGTTGTTCGCGATCGAAGAATTGCCATATAGAACGAAAAAAATCGAAATGCGACTACCTAATCTCTAACGAACCATCGATGGAGCAAATTGGTGAAATTGAGAGAACCGTGAATGAAATAATATCAATGAACCTAGCGGTTACAGAAGAGCATATCCCTCAAGGCGAAGCATCTGCTTTTCTCGATCTGTCCAAATTGCCTGCCAACACCCCCGATACCATTAGAGTGGTTAGGATTGGTAACTACGATGCCTGCGCTTGCATTGGGCCTCACGTTGAGAACACAAACCAAGTTGGTGTATTTAATATCATCTCGCACAGCTACAACGACGGCGTTTTGCGTTTGCGCTTTAAGCTCAACCGTCCAAATCAACAATAGGATATTCTACACCCATAATTAGCCTTGTTTAAACTTAAAAATCAAAACAAGCGCAGGCACATACTACTAACTTAAAAAAGTGATATCTTTGAAAACAACTTAACTAACAAGCTGTTGAAAATTGATTATGGCAAGGAGTAGCAACATATCTAAACATTACGCACTTGGCAAGCAGGGCGAAGCGTATGCACAGGAATATGTTATGGCCAATGGGTACAAAATTTTACACACAAACTGGAGATACGGAAAAAAGGAGCTGGATATTGTTACCCTTAAGGATGAAACTATAGTTGTTTTTGAAGTAAAAACCCGTATCGACAACTTTTGGGAGGAGCCCAAAGATGCTGTTAAAATACGTAAGCAAAAGAATATGGTGGAAGCCGCCGATGCTTATGTTCATAAATTTGATTACGATCTCGAAGTACAATTCGATATCCTAAGCTTAGTGTACAACGGAAAGGGATTCGATCTGGAACACATCCCCGATGCATTTTATCCACTAATTTAAACAGATACTATGAATGTAGAGGAGATTCGCAACTACTGTATTTCGCTTAAGGGAACAACAGAAAGTCTCCCTTTCGATGATGTTACCCTGGTATTTAAAGTGGGGAATAAAATGTTTGCCCTACTAAGCCTCGATGGCCCTTTAGAGATTGCCCTAAAATGTGACCCCGATAAGGCTATCGAGCTCAGGGAGCGGTACCATTGCGTTAGGCCGGGTTACCATATGAACAAAAAACTCTGGAACACCGTTCTTGTTGACGGGTCGATTAATCCCCAGCTAATAAAGGAGTGGATTGATGACTCGTACAGCTTAATCCTAGAGTCTTTACCAAAATACAAGAGGAATGCAATCCTTAATCAATAAGTTTTAATACTTTTGGTACGAGAGTTGTATATACAAATGCATACTGCCAAATAAAAAATCTCAAACATATGAAACCAATAAGCTTTGTTTTTGCGCTAATAGCTCTCCTCGGAATTAATGCCTACTCACAGGAGGCTTACCACGTTACAAGAGTGAATGGTGAGGTGACCATTTTAAGCACCGGCCTACAGGTTGCAGCAGGGGATGTTCTTGCCCCCGATGAGTTCCTTCTTTTCGAAAGTCTCGACAGCTATTTAATAGCCATTGGCGATGAGATGGGACGATACCAAATAAAAATTCAGGAAGCCCAAATGAATGGCGATCCCCAAATGCTTACATCAACCGTAAAAGATGCCGCACTTCCCACCCGAATGCGAAATTTGATGATGGCACGGTTCGATCCAAATCAGCAGGATATTTCGGATCTCAGACAATATTTCGGCAACGATAAGTTTTCTGTTATTGGCGATGCGGTAAATGTTCCCCTCAACAATCAGAAGTACCCCCTGTCCGATGACAAGTTCATTGTTTTTTACTATAGAGTTGACGATAAACCTGTTTCGAAAAAAATTGGCCATGACCAGCACACCCTTCTGCTCGAAAAGGACAAACTTTTCACTAGCAGTGCCGGTGCAATTGATGGGAACGAGATATCGAACTTGGCGGTTTATGAATACGAAAATACCACCAAGCGGGGTAATGAGATAACCCGATTCACCCTAGTTTTTGTCGATAAGGAAGACCTACTTAAGGAGTTTAACACCATTATTCCAATACTCAAGCGTCAGAAGATGAGCGACGACGATATCAAGAAATACCTGATAGAATACTACTACGATTTTTATGGCGCTACCGATTCCAAAACCATTGATAGTTTTACCGAGCAGATTGTAAAGAATTACCAATAGCATCTAAATAACTCCCCTTAAGCCCCGCAAAAACGGGGCTTTTTTGTGTCTTAAACTAAACGGTTCCCTTCCAATGTTTTTAAATGCTAAGGGAATTCACATTAGGTTTAGTATTTTTGCAGTCTATAGCACAGCCGATGAAAAGTTTTTCCCACAAATTTGCCCATTTCGAAGATTGGCTCGATGAGGTTTCCCATCAGTTCTTTATACTTTGGAACAGGCATAAAGTTGGAATACTGGGCACCATTGCTCTTAATCTTCTAGTAACCATTCTTTTCTTCGTATTTGAACTTAAAAGCCGGCCTCACCTCCACGACACTATGGTGCTTGTGGATTTTGAAAGGGAATACGAAATTACACCCGAACCTGAGCTCGAACCTGAGCAACCTCTCCTACCTGACGATGCAATAGACCCTATGCAGGAGTACGAGGCCATTAAAAACATTGCTGTTGATGCCACCAAGGAGGATCTCAACCCCGGACTATCCGACGAGAAAAATATTGATGCGGATGAACTTTACCAGGAGGCCCAACGCATCAGGGAGCAGATGGATCTGAACAGGCAACTATGGGAGGAGTCACAATCGGATGAAGCCCTTAACGTGCCCAATATTGAGAAAAAAATAATCAACACCGATGAAACGCAGTACAAAGGCCCATCGGTTATTAGCTATTTTTTGGAAAACCGTAAAGCGTTACGACTACCTGTACCGGCATACAAATGCGAGAATGGGGGAAAAGTGGTAGTTGATATTGAAGTACAACCCAATGGTACGGTTGCCCGTGCCAGTATCGATCCGGCCAACTCGGTGATTGATGATTGTATGAACCAAGCCGCCATTGATGCGGCACGCAAAAGTGTATTCACCGTTTCGGATATAGCACCATCGCGGCAGCGAGGAAGCATCACCTACCTTTTTGTTGCGCAGTAATTGCTAAAATGCTGCCATTAGCAGGTTTATATCACTTGATGGGATGTTGTAGAGCCCGCCTAAATATCTGTTGGTAAGAATTCCGTTGTATATGTAAACCCCATTTCTTAGACCTGGGTCATCCTTTAGGTGTTGCTTTACCCCTCCGGTATCGGCTATATCAGCTATCAAAGGAGTAAATACGTTGCTCATTGCTATTGATGATGTACGTGCAACTCTGGCGGTAATGTTGGGCACACAATAGTGAATTACACCATGCTTCACAAAAGCAGGATCAGTATGATTCCTAACCTCAGAGGTTTCGAAACACCCCCCCTTGTCAATACTTAAATCGACAATAACTGAGCCCTTCTTCATGAGCTTTACCTGCTCCTCCGTAATCATGAGTCGCCCCTTTGTTTCCTCGGGAGTAATAGCTCCAATAACAACATCGGCAGTTTTTAATACTCTTTCCAATACCTGCCTGTGAAATATTGATGTGTACAGGCGTTGTCCCAGAATGTCCTGCAGCTCCATTAAGCGTTTTATTGAATCATCAAAGATTTTAACATTAGCACCAAGCCCCAGTGCTGCTCTGGCAGCAAATTCACCTGCAGTACCAGCACCAAGTATTACCACTTCGGTGGGTGTAATTCCCGATACGCCTCCAAGCATAACGCCTTTCCCGTCGTTTACATTGCTTAGGTATTCTGCAGCTACCAGTATCGATGTGCTTCCAGCAATTGAACTCATTGCCCGAACTACGGGGTAAGCACCATCATCGTCGCGAATGCTTTCAAAGGCTATTGCAGTGGCCTTCTTCTTCATAAGGCCCTTTATTTGCTTTCCGGCATCGGGTGTAAGCTGCAACGAGGACATTACCACTTGATTTTCGGTAAGCAAATTAATTTCGTGTGGTAGCAGGGGCGAAATTTTAAGAATAATTTGTGCCTTAAATACCTCTGGGCTAGTTTTAACTATTTGAGCTCCTTTTTCACTGTAATCATGATCGGTGTAATTGGCCAGTTTACCAGCCTCTGCCTCGATAATAATCTCGTGACCCCAGTTAACAAGAAGTTCAACCGCTTCGGGAGTTAAGGGAATCCGGCTCTCAGTCTCATCACTCTCCTTGGGTATACCAATAACTAGCTTTTTGTTCTGCCTACTCACTTCGAGCATCTCTTCTTGAGGCAGCAAGCCTCTTACAAATGAAAATTCTTGTGATGAGGATAAACGGGTCATATAACAAGAGTTAGTTTAATGCTAATTCTTACGGTATATGTAACAAAAAGTTATAATACCCTAATTTGCTATTGTAAAGCAAGTACAAATATATCCAAAAAACAAGCTGTTTTTGAAAAGAAAATTTCTTTTGCTTAAGAATTTACTCTATAACATTTCGAGATTTTTGTGCCGAGGGTGCTAAAATCGTTACTCCCCTTCATTAAATGTCATATTGCTAAAGAGGACTTCGCCGCTTGTAGAAAGCACTAGGTATCTCAATGCTCCATTAGAATCGCTGTGCTGTACTCCATTGCCTAGCAAATTGATCTCATTGCTCGATAAGCTAACTACACGGTTAAAATATAAACTCTCGGTGGAGTTATAGGATTCAAATCCTAACAACCTACCCTCGTTAGAGATAGTTACAGCTAATAATCCAGGAGTATTTCCCCTACTGGGTGCTAAAGCAGCTTCTTCTATAGCGTGATCTTGATAGTTCAAATAGGCAACAAACTGATTGTCGCCCCTAACCATTCCTGCAAAACTTCCTGTTACCTGAAGCGGTAGAGACCAGCTCTCACTCCCAAGCGAATCAGCTTGCACAATAGTAACATTGTTAAATATGTTTGGGTCGTTATCGTTCATTTGGCCAAAGGCCATATGGCATAACCGATTTATTTCATCGTAGCGAATATATACGGGATAACTAGTACTATTAATTTTTTGACTGAAAATTTTTTCTCCTTCACCATTGAAATGCATCAACGTATTTGCAAAAAGTCTTCCCATTGGGCTTAAAGTATCGCTTTCAATTGTATTGTCGGCTGTAACAATTACCAACACCCCAGACTCATAACCAACAAGTTTTGAGGATATTTGTGTGAATTTAGTATCCGCCTCGGAACTGGTATCCAACTCCCTAATCCACTTCACCTCATAATTGGGCGATATGCTAGCTACAAATGGTACTTTTCGTTCCGATTTATTAATATGACCCGAAACGTAAGCAGGGAGTCCCTCTATATAATACACATCCTCTGTAACATAAGAAAGGTTTTTACTGGCAATGCAGGTATCTGCTGGCTGTAATGCAATTTTAACACCTTTTTGCCCTTGTGCAATTGGGTAAGTTTGTTTTAGTGCCTCCTCATTTTGCAGATAGATTGCAAGGTTGTTGAGCGCGCTATTAAAAATACTTTTTAGCAGAACATCCTGATTGTTATAATAGTCTATTAAACCCTTTTGGCCATGGTAGTATTGCTGAAAAAACACCTCAAATCGGTCTATCCGCTCAGGAGAAATAGCTACACGAAAATTTTCAAGTTCCTGCTGCGATTTGGTTAAATTCTGAGCCAACCTATAGTAGAAGCGAAGCTTTCGAAGCATCATTTGAGAACTGCTGTCGGTAGGATTGTTTAAAGGGTTTTTGGCTTGAAGCAAAAAGGATTGTCTATTATCCTGGTAATTAAAAAGTTCTCGAACAAGGGAATTGCTATCGAAACGCCCTAACCTGAATAGGAAAAGGTCATCGAATGATTTCAGGGTAAAATCGCTACTGGCACTTGGCATCGCATTGATGATATCGAAATTATCATCGAACTGACGTTGAATGGAGTCAATCTCGCTCCTAAGCGTAATAATATTATCTTGGTATATGCGCCTGTAGCGGTTAACCCATTCACCGTAATTCCATAGGGTAAACTTTTGTTGAAGGAAGTCGCTATTTGTAATCCCATCGAGCCTAAATGTTCTGATGGGTACTAATTCGTAATTCTGATTGTACCCTGTCAAAGGAATTTCTTTAAGTAACGATTTGTAAGCTTTAAACTCTTCCAATGTACTGTTGTACTCAGTTTCTAACTCCAGGAGTGTGCCCAAAAAATTGGTGTTTCCCTTAAGCAGAACCTCGTTGTAGTTCTCGTAATTTTTGCTTATGTTGTTAAAAATACGCACGCAATTGTTATAGTGTGTTTTAGATTTTTCCAAAGCAGCATAGGTCGACTCGAGAGAGGTTTTTAAAGCTTTACAGTACTCTATTCTGCTTTTCACATAGTTCAGAACCCCCTCGTTGGATGTTGCAAATCCTGACGCTTCAATGGGAATGTTGGCATACACTACCTTGTTTTTCCGTACTTCATTGTTTTGTATATACAGATAATATAGCTCGTAATACAATACTGCGTTATCAATATTTTTGTTCACCGCATGCAGCTCTCTGAAAGGGTCTAGCTCCCGAACTATTTTTTCTGACAAATTTCCTAACTGTATATATGTGTTGGCAAAATGTGGGTTTTGCTGTTGATGATGGAAAAGCCTTGTGTATGCTTGCTCATTTGTAAGTGAATTTAAGCTCGCTACAATATCTTCATAACTTTGCGCTTGCCCATAAAGTGCGCCTATAGCGATTAGGCTTAAGGTAAGGGCTAGGATAAAGGATTTGCAAATGCTTTTACAGCTCATCATTATTCTCCGTGTTTTGTTTGTCCGGTAAGTCAATAATTTTAAACTCTACCCGCCTGTTGGTTGCCCTATTCTCATCGGATGTATTAGGCACCATTGGCTTTTTAGGCCCATAACCCTTAGCCACCAGCCTTTCAGGCTCAACATCGTAATCAAGCAAGTAGTTCACAACCGATTGTGCTCTTCGGTTAGATAATAGCATATTGTATGCCTCTGACCCCACATTATCGGTATGGGCAGAAATTTCAATGGTAAGCTTGGGGTTTGTTTTAAGTAAATCGACAACCCTGTCCAGCTCAACAAACGACTCGGGTGTAAGCTCGGCTGAGTTAGTAGGGAATGTAATGTTATTTAGAACAATGGACACCTCCTCTTGTAGTGGAACCAACTCAACATCAATATTAGCCTCTTCCTTCTCCTCCACCTTGATCTTTTCGCTATGAAAGAGGTATCCTTCGGCCCCCCTAACTACGTACTCGTATTCATCGGTTTCCCTTAACCACACTGTTATTTTTCGTTTTCGAGCAGCTTGAATTAACTCGTCGGCCAAAGCTAAATTGTAACTAATATTAATCGCATCCAATGACACCATCCCATCGGCGTAAAAAAGATCAACCTTTACCTCGTTGGGTCCATCGTTTAGGTATACAATACTTTCAAACTCGCACCACTCATCAGGCGACGCTTCAATATTCACCTCACTAACCTGTCTTTCGCCATTAACATACACGTTTAACTTCTCTACCGGTTGCTTTGCTAAAAGTTTGTATTTCACCCCATACCCTAGGCTTATACTCTCCCTATTATCTTCTGTTATCCACTGTATTATAGGCTTTGGTTTTTCCTCAACCTCCTTTCCCAGCACTTGGTAAAGCTTAGGCACAATTTTCAATGCGGATAAATCCCATATCTTCAGCGTATCGGAAAGTACCGACGACGATGCAAATTCACTACCATTGGGATTAATAGCTACCGAAGTTATGATGTGCTGTTGCATATTGGAGTGAAACGCTATTTCGCCAGTTCCTAGGTTTCGAATTAAAATATACTTATCCTGCGAACCACTCACAATAAATCTCCCATCGGGACTATAACCAATAGTATTAACGGTATCAATATGCCCAAACATAGTGTTTTCAAGATCATAGCTGTACGCATTCCATATCCCAATTTTTGTTTCAGCTCCACCAGTGGCAAAAAAGTTACCGTTTGGGCTAACATCAATTGTATTAACGCCTCCTTCCTCTGCAATAAATTGATTCTCGAGTTTTCCGGTTTTAACATCCCATACGTAAACATAACCATTGTCGGAACCAGCCATAACTTTTTGTCCGTATGGATGAAATGCTACGGAGGTAATTGTTGCGTTTGATCCGCTAAGGCTTTGAACTGATTGACCTGTTTCTATATCCCAAATTATTACCTGATGATCGGTGCCACCCGATGCAATATAATTACCGCTGAGGCTGATTGCTATTGCGGTAACTGGGCCAGAGTGCCCTACAAAACTGCGAACTACATTGCCCACATCAACATCCCACACGGCTATGTTGTTATCGTTTCCTGCCGTAAAAAGGTTTCTACCGTCCAACGAAAATCTCAGACATCTTAATGGGCTCTGGGTGTTCATCTGTTTGATTATCTCACCGGTTTCCACCTGGCGAATAATTAATCTATTATCAGTTCCAGCCGTTGCAAGGTACTTGCCATCGAAACTATAATGTGAACAGGTAATGAAATGCCCTGCCTCTACCAGCGCCCTTTTAAAATCTACCTGAGCAAAAAGTTGGTTACTGCATATAAGTAGAAACAAAAGGTAAATCACTCTATTCATATTAGAATAATTAATGGTTTTGTTTGTTTTCAAGCAGCCTGACAGAGGATGCTCTTTTGACCGATATTTAAGCCTATCCATTTTTACTCCTTTACACTAATTTCGTCCTACCTAAGTTTCCAGTCGGCCCAGTTGTTCTCAACCGATGGGCTTACATTGATTTGGGGCGATTGTTCTGCATTATTTACCAGAATTGAACGAATGGCAACGGTTTCCTTTAAATAATCGGACAATTCCTTGTAGGTAATGTTTCCTCGTGTTTCTCGAATCTTTCTTATTAAATAATATGTAAATAATCCGTGTTCCTCATCTCGGTATGGATGAGCCGTTTGGTTGTCACTTGTGGCCGAAAACACAACCAGGTTCCCTTGTACTAAACCCTCCTTGGGCTTTACCCTTATAGCACGAGCTGAAACAAGCCCAACGTTTCGAGCACCACCGCTAAAGCAGGCATCGAGGAAAACGGTTACGCGCTTTGCCGGGTGCTCCGATAGCCTTTTGTATAAATCGGTTAGCTTAACTCCGTATCGTAAGCTTGAACCAGATACATCAACGGGTATTATATAGGGATCACGCGTTTGAGGATCGGGAAAGCCATGTCCAGCGTAGTAAACAAATACCTCGGCTTTCCCCTCAAGCGATTTAATGATATTGGTTAGCCTTTTTATCTCAGAGTACATCTCAATGGCCCTTGCATTCAGCATAAGCATTATGTTCTCTGTGGGAACACCAAGCACATTTTGAGCATACTCTTTAAAAAGATTGGCATCGCGAATGGCATAGTCTACGTTGGCCTCACTCTGCAATCCAACCTGATACGAATTGTAGTCCTCGTTGCCTATGATTAAAGCGAAGCTGTATGGGTTTGTTGGGTTCTTAAAGGGGATTTTCATCAAATCGCTCATATCATCGAAAACCTGGGCCTCGGCAGGTTCCTCTGCCTCCACATCTGCTATGAACGATATGACCTCATCTCTATTAAGGTTTTTAAAAGTAACCTCAGCATTTATGGGGTTGTTCGTCTCATTATCGGTAACATATATTTCAAAGAGTTTTTTCTTAGGATCGAGCGGAAGGTTACGTTCAAATTGAGAAAAGATTATATCACCAAACAGGTTAAACTCAAAACCATTATCTTCAAAGCCTTTGGCTGTTGAGTTTATTTTATAATTATGCCCAACAGGTAATTTTAGCGAGTAAACACCCTCCCCCTTGTTTACAGCATCAATTCGTCTATTATTATCGGAGAGAACATCGACCCAAACCGTTGCGTCGAGTGGTCGGAAAATCTCACTGTCGTACACCAGGATATCCAAATCAATCTCATCGAAAAGTTCAATTACTGGTGGGCTAGTAACCTTCTCGTCTTTTCTATAATCGATTTGATACCCGGCAAAAGAAAACCCTTGATTGCGAACATCAACAATATAGTTTGAATCGTCGAGCAGCAACATCTTGTATTCCCCTGTTTGCTGGTCACTATAGAATTCGCCCTGCACCGATAGCGTAATAGGGTCGAAAACCGTAAGGGGCGAGTGCAATGGTTTTTTGCTCTCGAGATGTAAAATTTTTCCTTTAGTTTCAACTAGCTCCAGAGGTTTATACTGATTGGGCAGTTTTGTTCGGTATATGTTTGCAATTGTTTCTTTTCTTGATTCGGTTTGAACAATAAAATAAATATAATCATCAACTATTCTGGGGTTTAGATTGGTTTTCTCGGAGGTTATTCCTTCGATTGCAACTGGTAGTAACCATGATCCAGGAAGCAGCTCCCGTGCAAAGTAGATATTGTATCCCTCCTTATGATTTTCCTGATCAACACAAGAGAAGAGGATTGTTTTTCCATCGTTATTAACGTATAACCCACGCTGACATCCAATATTTACAACATCATGTAGGGGTTTTGGTGTTCCCCATTCCTTTGATGATTGCATTTGAGATAAATAGAAGATCTCGCAATTTGGGCTGCGGGATGGTTTTTTTAAATCGGTGGATGGGTTATCGCGAGAAAAGTAAAATTTTTGCAATCCGGGAGGCACCGAAGGGTGAAACTCATCCCTTTCGCTACTAATTGGAGAGCCAATAGGAATGGGCTCGCTCCATTTCCCTTCAGTTTTTGTGGAATAGTATATATCGTATCCCCCTTTCCCTCCGGGAAAGTTAGCATGGTAATATATAATATTCTCATTGAAATACAGATAGGGCCCCCCTATATTTGAAGTGTTACCATTAAAACTATTGATGGATTCAATTGGTGTTGGATAGGCCCAGATAGTACCATCAAATCGGCTCTCATAAAGCTGCTCCCGGTTATTTATCATCATTGAAACAACCATATAGTCGCCTGCAGCATTTATATCGAAGCCAGTCACATTCTCCCAGCTGCTAATTTTTTGCAGGTACACAATATCGTCCGAAGCATAAACCTGAATACTAAACAATACGTATAGGATTGCGATGGGGATACCCTTTAAACTAGTAAGATTCATATTCTCATTATTTTAAAAGATATACTAATTTATGAAATATTATTAATTGTAGAGACATCACAACCAAAAACTTACACATAAAATTTACAGGCAAGTGCTGAGTATCAACAATAACAAGGGTCTGCATCTAACAAGTAGGTGCAAAAATCAAAACTTTGTAAGAAATAGGGGAGCGAGAAGTGGGATTGGTATTTATTAACGTGTGTTCGATATAACGCGTTGATATAAGACTTCACAAAATAAGGTAATAAGGTTGGATATCTTTGGCTTCGCTCTGTTTTACTAAGGTATAAAAAACCAAAATAAGGTTTATTAACTACAAGAAACCTTATTATTAACTCAAATAATCTTAGCAATAAAAACAATAACCACAACTATCAATCTTATTCGCTTGTTTTTAAGGGAGATACATAGTTACTCCTTATGTCGACCTCACATTATTAGAAGAGCAAGTTTTTACGGGAAAACATTATTGTAACCTCCTAATTAACAAGAACTTTTTGAACGGGGATTTAAATCATAGCTATCTAATCTTCACCCTTAGGTTTTCGATATCTCGGTGCAAAAGGGTTTGCACTTTCTGAACCTCATTGTACACCTCTTCAACTGTTGAGTTGAGCCATTGCTCATCAACGGTATCGGGCTCTACGTTCTCTAGCTCTTCAAGCATTTGACCCAAACCATCGACCTTGAGCTGTCTAAATGCCGATTTCATTCTATGGGCAACCTCACCAACTCCCTTCCAATTTTTCTGCTCTACAAACATCTTTAGGTATTTTACATTGGCTTTGGAGTTGTCGATAAACGACTGTAGAATCTCGCAGGTTGACTGGTCATCATCTCCTGCAAATCGCTTAATCTCTGTAATATCATACCCTTCAATTCTGTTTGTGCTTCGGGTAGTCTGATTTTTTACAGTGCTTAGTCCTAAGGCTGGCGCTATTGTGTTATAAAGGCTTATCTCGTTAAATGGCTTGGTTATTGCGCAATGAAAACCTGCCTCAATATATCGATCCTGATTATTGGATGTGTTATTTGCCGTGAGTGCTATTACAACGGAGCGTTTCCCTCGCCGCATTGATTTTATCTGTTTTACCATATCAAACCCGCTCATCAGGGGCATTTGAATATCGGTAAGCACCACCAAGGGTGGATTATTCTTGATATCGGCTATGGCATCAAACGGATTGCCGAACACCCGAGGCGTTGTGCCCAACATTTTCAACATCTCTTCCACCAGAAGCTGGCTAATGGGATCATCGTCCACCACAACAATATTTAAGTCACTAGGGAGTTTAGGTGTTTCCTGCTCAAGCTGACTCTCATTGGCTTCTTCAATGTTTTGAACCAGCCTGTAAGGGATTGAAACTGTAAATGTAGATCCTTTGCCCCGAACGCTTTCTACCTCTACAGTGCCCCCTTGAAGTTCGGTTAACTTTTTAACTATTGCCAGGCCAAGGCCAGTTCCCCCGTATAGGCGAGTAGTGCTAGAGTCGACCTGACTAAACTCTTCAAAAATCTTGTCAATTTTACTGCTCGGGATTCCTATCCCGGTATCGCTCACTACAAATTGGCATAGGATTGTGTTGGCTACGCTGAAGTTGTAATTAACGCTAATTTCAACCCTACCTGCGTTGGTGAACTTTATGGCATTACCAATTAAGTTGAGAAGCACTTGCTTCAACCTAAAAGCATCACCCAGCACCACTGCTTCATCGGTGTGCGAGGTAGAGGTGATTAAGTCGATTCCCTTTTCCTGTGCCTTTACAGAAAATGTTTTGGCCACCTCTTGAACTACAACCAGTGGGTTAAAGGGCGCTTTCTCGAATCGTAAATGCCCTCCCTCTATTTTGGACAAATCAAGAATATCGTTCACAATATCGAGCAGATGTTCAGACGAACTGTTGAGCGAATCAATAATAAACTTTTGCTTACCGTTGAGATTTTGGGCTCGAAGCTGTTTTGATAACCCCACAATTGCGCTAAGCGGTGTACGGATTTCATGATTCATATTGGCCAAAAACTCCTCCTTAACTTTCAAGAGTTTCTCGGCATACTGCTTGGCATGAAGCAGCTGGTTTCGGTAAAAAGTTGCACGAGACACGTCGCGGAAGATAAGCGCTGTGAATAGAATAAACATGACGAAAGCAGCACCACCTAGGATGAGCAAAAGCTGGGTGGAGTTTTTAACTGCGAGGTCGACCTCCTGGGCTAATTCGATGGAATTCATTAGTTCCTCACGCTCGAGTAGTGAGACAATGGTGCGTATCTGATCCATTATCTCCTTGTCGCTCCGCAAAAGTTCCAACTCCTTTTCGCTAATATTGTAAAGCGTCATCTCTTGCTGCGTTTGGATCTCGGTGAGTATGCGAACTACCTCGTTCAGCAAGCTATCGGAAGGCGACATTACCGCTCGTTTCAATGTGTCTATCTGTGTCTCCACATCAACTATCAGCTTGGTAATGATACTATCGGTGGGCTCCTTTTTGGAGAACCAGCTGAAAAAACGGCTCAGTCCGCTTTGGGTATCCTCCTCGGGCACCTTGCTAATAACCGAATCGCGCCGCGAGGTTCGGGTTGTGGTTACACTTGTAATCACCGATGATTCCTGAATAGAGTCAAGGTTTATGGACTCAACCTGCTCCAAGGCTTTCTGATAAAACCGGGAGGATTGATCTCCCTGCTTTAGGACCACCAGCTCATTTAAAACCTGTTGCTTGCGCTTTAGGAGGTTTTGGATAAACTTGATCTTCTCGGCTTGAACAGCATCGGAACTGGAAAGCAAGAGCAGGGAGTCAACCTTATCGTTTATGGTAATCATAAACGAAAGATATAGGGATAGATAGCTTTCGTTTTGAGTAAGCGTGTATGTTCGTATATTGCTTTCGGCCTCGTAAATATCGGTAATTATTGAGTTTAGCTTGATTAGCTTTTGGCTAGGTTTAGAAAGCGACTCCCGAGTCTCTGAAAGTTCAACAAAACCCTTATAGGTTACAAAAAGGGCAACCGTGGCAATGCTCAAGATTACGAAAAAACCCCAAAAAACCTTTGGCTTAATCCTTCCCTGCTTGGTTTTTCCTTTATATTCTTTCATCATTACTTTTTGTTAACATTCTGCAATAAACTGCACCGCATTCTTTGAATCTGAATAGACTAATGCTAATTCTGTACCAAGATATAAAGATCTGGTGACCACAGCGGCAAACCTACGTAAAATCATATCTTCATGAAATAGTTTACTTTAAAACCATAGCCTGCTGAGTGTGCAATAAAATCAACACTATGAGACTGTGTGCCATAAGGTCAGCCATTTATGCAAGTGCAGGCTTCTTAAGATGATATGCAACTGTTCTCAGGAAGTCATCGGGGTCGATGGGCTTAGGCATATAATCGTCGCACCCCACGCTAAGGCATTTTTCCTTGTCGTAACTCATTGCGTTGGCGGTTTGGGCTATAATGGTCATTTGCGGATTGAAGGATTTAATTTTGGCAGTAGCCTCATACCCGTCGATAAAAGGTAGGCGCATATCCATTACAATAAGGTCAATGTCCGATCGTATTTTAACAATCTCTATGGCGTCCTCACCATTCTTCGCGTGAATTATTTTAACATCAGTGGGCACCAAGAGCGCCTCGATGAATTGATAGCTTATAAGATCATCCTCAACCACCAGGATCAGTTTTCCTTTAAACGAGATATTATGAACAGCTGAGCGCGAAACGTACGATTTACTCTCGGGCTTACCCGGTACAAATGGTATAGTGAAGTAAAATGTTGTACCCTGATCTGCCTTCGTGTCGAACCAAATTCTTCCATTCAGCAGCTCAATCAACCCTTTACAAATTGGTAGCCCAAGCCCCGTGGTTGAAAAACCCTGTGCCAATTCTTCGTCGGTGCGATTAAAGCGGCTGAAAATAATGCTCTCCTTCTCAGGCGCTATGCCCGGTCCGGTATCACGAACGAAGAACTTAATGGTGTTGTTGGGAAGAACATCGTAGCCATACTCAACAACGCCAGATGATGTAAACTTAAAGGCATTATCAATGAGGTTATTTATTATTTGCTCAATTCGATTTGGATCCGATACAATAACACTGCGCGAATCGCTTAATCCCAAGGTTAACTTAAGCTCAACTTGGGCTCTTCGCTTATCGTAATCGCTTGAGGTAAACATGCTATACAAATCGTACATGAGCAGGTTAAGGTTAAAAGATATTTTTTTAACCTTAACCTGCCCGGAATCAATAAGAGAATAATTGATTATGTCGTTTACAATTTGAAGCAAATTGCGCCCCCTGCGGTTAATTAGTCCAACATACTGGCTCCTCTCACTATGGGTTAATGTTTCATCGGTTAGCAACTTTGAAAAGCCTAGAATTCCGTTTAATGGGGTGCGAATTTCATGACTCATACTGGCCAGGAATGCCGATTTTTGCTTGTCGCTCTCTTGCGCTTTTCTGAGGGTTTCCAGTAGATCTTGAGTTCGAGAATCAACAATGGTTTCAAGATGTGAGTTCATATGGTTTAACTCGGTATTGAGCTTCTCGAGTTCTTCCCCCTTTCTCATGTATTTTCGAATAAAAAAAAGCGAAGCTATCAGTAGAACTAAGAATAGGAGGGCTACAAAGGTGATAGCATACTGCTTAATATGTGCCTTTTGCAATCGAAGTTTCTCAATATCCAAATTCTTCTCCAGCAGGTTCTTCTCCTGTTCCATTCGTTCGTTCTCGTACATAAATGAGAGTTCGGCTATCTGATTGTTCACCACTGTATTCTGAACCTCCTGGTATCTTTTAATATAATCAGCCAGCAATTCTCTCGATTTATGGGCATTACCAATGGCTAAATAGTAATCGGACTGGATCTGTATATTTTCTAGAGCCAAGGTGTTAGTTTCGTTAAAGTGAATTAGCGATTTAGCCAGATTAATATACGAAAGCGCTTTGGTGTATTCATCGTTACTGAGGTAAACCCGGGCAATACTATTGTAGCAATCGGTTAAACCTTGAATATTATCTGCAGCTTTGTAGAGTCCTGCTGCAGTTTCTAGGTTATTTATTGCCAACTTGTATTGTTTGGTTAACAGATAAACTCTACCCAAATTATAGTATGTAATAGCACTTTTTAGCGTATCATCCAGCTGTTTCTTTAGATCAAGAGACTGAGTTAAAAACTCTATGGCAACATCATACTCCTGTTGATCGATTAGAACCAAGCCTATGTTGTTTAGGGCAAACGACTGCCCAGCCAAATCTCCAACTTCTTTGTAAAGAGTTATGCTGCGATAATAATTCTCGATAGCAGCATCTAGTTGATTTGTTACGCGAAACGAAACGGCCAAATTGTTCAGGGTTGATGCAATTAGTAGCTTGTCCCCAATGTTCATACGAATTGCAAGAGCATTTTGCAGCGATTCAATAGCTTTGTCAAATTGATGTAAATGATTATAGGAGATACCACTTAGATTGAGGGCTCTGGAATAATTAACCTTATCTCCAACAGCCTTACTAAGAGCGGCTGCTTTATCGTAGTGCGCTATGGCTGAGCTAAAACGATTCGACCTTGAATGCCCAATACCAATCTCAATATAAGCCTTAGCCTTAATCTTATCCGATATGTTGGGGTATGAATCAATTAATGCTGATATTTTTTCAACCCTTTCGTTTGGGGGAAGTTCCTTATAGGTCTCAATAATTGAATCGACCTGAGAAACGGTGAGTGACTCATCCTGAGCAAAGGTTTCGAGATGAAACCCAGCCAGTAAGGGAATGATAAGTATTAGGGCAAGCCGAATCATACCAATTAAGTATTGTTACAAAAATAGGTATTTTTGGTACATTGCCTGTATTATTTATGATTTACATAGTTGAAACGGCTGAAAAGCAGTAAATACCTATATGTTTAACGAATACTATTAAAAAGTAAAATATTACGAGGTCTGCCTCCTGCTGCTAAGTATGCTTTGGGCAACCATTATGTCTGCTGGCGTTGTGATCTTAATATTCTGCTTTTCCCCTTCAACCATTCGAATGGATACACCACCATGTTCCGCCACCGATGCATCGTCGGTAAATATAGCTTTCCAGTGGATTTTGTAACACTTTTTAATGGTCTCAACGTCAAAAACCTGTGGGGTTTGCACCAACCAACATTCGTCCCTTTTAATCAGCTTGCTTTGGGTGATACTACCCAATCGAATAGTTTCAACGGGTTGCAATGCTGGAATAGCATTACCATAAGCTTGGGCTTGGGTATAACACTTCTCTATGAGTTCTGCTGTAACCAAGGGTCTTACCCCATCATGAATGGCAACTAACCCGCTACCATCAATGGAATCAAGCCCATTTTTAACGGACTGAAAACGAGTATCACCCCCAGCAACCACGCTATGCGAAATGCTAAACGAATGCTCTTGACAGAGTTGCTGCCACCGTAAATGCTCAGATTTGGGAAGCACTAGGTAAATGATAGGAGTATTAGCAAGCGAATGAAAAACTTTTAGGGTATGCATTAGTATGGGTAACCCATTAAGGGGCAAGAACTGCTTTGGAATATCAGCCCCCATTCTAACGCCTGAACCGCCTGCTACAATTATTGCGAACCTAGTGCTCGACATTAACCTCTCTTGCTTCTTCGTGAAAAAGTTTGTTTCGCTGGAAAATTAAAAGATATAAAACGCCTATGGTAATAGCTGAGTCGGCAACGTTAAATACTGGCCTAAAGAAAATAAAGGTATCACCCCCTAACCAAGGTACCCAGCTGGGCCATGTTGTATTAATTATTGGGAAGTAAAACATATCAACCACCCTTCCATGCAGGAACGAAGCATATCCACCATCGGGTGGAAGAAACGTAGCTGGAGTGGCGTACCCCGATTCGCTGAAGATTAACCCGTAGAATGCACTGTCGATAATATTGCCAATTGCACCGGCCATAATAAGCGAAATGCCCAGCACTAAACCTGCAGGCATCTTCTTCTTAATAAGCGAAGCGATATAAAATCCTATTAAAATTACAGCAATTATTCGAAATAGGCTAAGGCCAAGCTTGCCATATTCGCCCCAGAATTGCAGGCCAAAGGCCATTCCGTAGTTCTCGGTAAAATGGATGCGGAACCAGTCGCCAATAACATTGTAGCTCTGGCCAAGGGTCATATTGAGCTTAATCCAGAACTTTGAAACCTGATCAACAACAAGAATGCTGCTGATTAGAAGAACTACCTTTGCTTGTAACGATACTTTCATGATAACCATTCCATTAAAAACACAGAAAAGTGGCAATCACCTTGCCACCTTTCACATTTATATCGTAAAAATGGGCTCACTACCTTTGGTTGTTCTTAGCCTCAATGCTAAGGGTAGCATGCGGAACCACGCGCAGCCTCTCTTTGTCGATAAGTTTTCCTGTCTCGCGACAAACGCCATAGGTCTTGTTCTCAATGCGCACCAAAGCGGCCTCGAGATGCTGAATGAATTTAATTTGGCGCTGCGCCAGCTTACCTGCCTCTTCCTTCGAGAGAGTTGCGGCACCCTCCTCAAGCACTTTAAAAGTGGGCGATGTATCCTGAGTATCGTTGCTCTCGCTCATAGTAATGGCACTCTTAAGAATATCATAATCCTTGCGAGCCTTGTCGAGTTTCTGCAGAATAATTTCCTTAAATTCTGCCAACTCTTCGTCGTTATACCTAGTCTTTTCTGCCATAACACAAAAATTTGCTAAATGTAGTAATAAACCATTATATCACCAACACTACGCATCAATCTTTTCAACCTTAATTGATGTAAATAGGTCGGTATCGAGCTCAACGCTCGATGTGCTTCCACAGGGCATTGCATCTACCATTAGTATTTCACGGGCAAGCGTTTGGCTTGCAATGTACTCCTTATGAGTTTCAATAGCCTGTGATATTATTTCATGCTTTAATATACTGATTTTAACCTTATCGGTTACATCAAAACCAGCATCTTTGCGTAAATTCTGAATACGATTAATCAGCTCGCGGGCAATACCCTCCTGCTTAAGCTCTTCGGTAAGGGTTACATCCAGGGCCACGGTAAGCCTATCCTCATTGGCCACAAGCCAGCCTGGAATGTCTTCGGAGATGATCTCTACATCTTCCAGTGTTACTGCCTGATTTTCGCCAGCAACCGTAATGTCAAACTCTCCATTACGCTCAATTTGGCTGATATCAGCCTGAGACATTCCCATAATGGCAGCAGAAACTTCCTTCATCGACTTGCCAAAACGAGGGCCAAGGGTTTTAAAGTTTGGCTTAATCTTCTTAACAAGGATCCCAGTTGAATCATCGAGATACTCGAGCTCCTTAACATTCACTTCGGCTAGGATTAGATTCTCAACACCTTGAAGTTGCTTACGGAACTGCTCGTTGAGCACAGGAACCATCATTTTGCTTAGTGGTTGCCTTACCTTGATATTCACCTTGCGCCTTAGGCCAAGCACCATTGATGAAAGGCTTTGGGCAATTTCCATTCTCTCCTCTAAATCTTTATCGATAAGCTCCATTTGAGCATTGGGAAATGTTGATAGATGCACGCTATCCTCGCTGTAGCGCGATGTAACGGCATTAAGGTCGGTGAAAAGCTGGTCGGCAAAGAATGGTACTATTGGAGCGGCCAGCATAGCCACTGTCTCCAAACAGGTATATAGGGTCTGGTATGCAGCAATCTTATCGGTATCGTACTCACCACCCCAAAAGCGCTTGCGGTTTAGCCTAACATACCAGTTACTCAAATTCTCAATCACAAAATCTTGAATTGCCCTACCGGCGCGGGTTGGTTCGTAGCTGTTGTAGGCATCCTCAACCTCGGCAATTAGGGTGTTTAGCAGCGACATAATCCACCTGTCAATCTCCTGTCTTTGGGCAATGGGTACCTCGGGCTCGCTGTAGGAAAAGCCATCAACGTTGGCGTATAGCGAGAAGAATGAGTAGGTGTTGTATAGCGTTCCGAAGAACTTGCGCTTCACCTCATCTACCCCATCGATATCAAACTTCAGGTTATCCCATGGCTGGGCGTTGGTAATCATGTACCAGCGGAGCGGGTCGGATCCGTACTTTTCAATCACATCAAATGGATCAACTGCGTTCCCCAAGCGCTTGCTCATCTTGTTACCGTTCTTGTCGAGCACCAAACCGTTGGATATAATATTCTTGAACGCCACCGAATCGAACAGCATGGTGGAAATGGCATGGAGGGTAAAGAACCATCCACGGGTTTGGTCTACGCCCTCGGCAATAAAATCGGATGGGAACTCTACGCCAAAGTTCTCCTTGTTCTCGAATGGATAGTGAATCTGAGCGTAGGGCATAGCACCCGAGTCGAACCAAACATCTATCAAGTCGAGCTCGCGGAACATCTTTTTTCCCGATGCCGAAACCAGCACGATATCGTCAACAAATGGGCGGTGCAGGTCGAACTTCTCGTAGTTCTCCTTGGAGTTATCTCCTGGTTGGTACGCTTCAAGCGGATTGGTTGACATAAAGCCTGCCTTAACCGATTTTTCGCACTCGGTCTTCAACTCCTCAACCGAACCAATGCAGATAAGTTCCTGGCGATCGTCGGTTACCCAAATGGGAAGTGGAGTACCCCAGTAGCGCGAGCGCGAGAGGTTCCAGTCCACCAAGTTCTCGAGCCATTTACCAAATCGTCCAGTTCCTGTGCTTGCAGGTTTCCAGTTGATGGTGTTGTTCAGCTCAAGCATTCGCTCCTTAACGGCAGTGGTTTTAATAAACCAGCTGTCGAGCGGGTAGTAAAGGATTGGCTTATCAGTTCGCCAGCAGTGTGGGTAGTTGTGGGTATGCTTCTCTATTTTGAAAGCCCTTCCCTCCTTCTTAAGCCATACGCTCAGATCCACATCGAGCGACGATCCATCGGCGGGAGGATTGGGGTTGTAGTCGTTCTTTACAAAACAACCGGCAAATTCTTTATAGGCATCAACGTTTACGTAATTCTTTAAGAATTCGGGATCTAAATCATCGATTGAGTAGAATTTACCAGTTCGATCGACCATGGGCTCGGGGTTATTCTGCTTATCGCGAAGGATAAGTGGCGAGATGCCAGCCACCTTGGCCACGCGATCGTCGTCGGCACCAAAGGTGGGCGCTATGTGAACCACACCCGTACCGTCCTCGGTTGTAACGTAATCGCCAGCAATAATGCGGAATGCATCGCCTTCGGGCTTAACGAATGGGAAAAGCTGCTCGTACTGAATACCTACCAAGTCGGTTCCAACGTACTCGGCTAACACTTTGAATGGAATAATCTTGTCGCCGGGTTTGTAGTCGTCAAAAGATAGCTCAGCATTCTCGGGCTTAAAGTATGCGTTTTGCAAATCCTTAGCAAGGATAACGGTTATGGGATCGCCCGTATATGGGTTATAGGTGGCTAATTTAACGTACTTTATTTTAGGTCCAACGGCAAGTGCAGTGTTAGATGGCAATGTCCAAGGTGTGGTAGTCCAAGCCAAAACGAATAAATCGGTATTTATATCGCTGAAAAAAGATTCCGATTTCTCGTTGCGAACCACCTTGAACTGCGCCACAGCTGTTGTATCCTTCACATCGCGATAGCACCCGGGCTGGTTAAGCTCGTGTGTGCTTAATCCGGTTCCTGCAGCAGGAGAGAATGGTTGAATGGTCTTGCCCTTGTAGAGTAATCCCTTCTCGAATAGCTGCTTAAGAAGATACCAAAGGGTTTCGATGTAACGGTTGTCGTATGTGATGTACGGGTCGTCCATATCGACCCAGTAGCCCATCTTTTGGGTAAGATCCTCCCACAGGTCAGTGTACTTCATCACCTCACGCCTACAGGTTTGGTTGTACTCCTCAACGGTAATAGATTTTCCAATATCCTCCTTGGTAATACCAAGCAGTTTCTCAACGCCAAGTTCTACGGGTAAGCCATGGGTATCCCATCCGGCCTTGCGGTGCACCTGAAAGCCTTGCTGGGTTTTATATCGACAAAAAATGTCCTTAATGGCTCTGGCCATCACGTGATGAATGCCTGGCATACCATTGGCAGATGGAGGACCCTCGTAAAAAACGTAAGCTGGGTGCCCCTCGCGAATGGTTAAACTCTTACGAAATGTATCATTCTCTTCCCAGGATTTAAGAACATCCTTGTTTACCTGCGATAAATCTAACCCTTTGTACTCTTTAAACTTGGCTTTCACTTGACTACTGTATTATTATTACAAATAAGAAAAACAAATAGTTACGCCATATTAAGCGTAATTATTTACCTTTAATTAAAATCCCACAAAGATAGGTTACAGCATGATAAAAACAAATCATATTACCCGAAAAGGACTATTTTGGCTGTTCGAATTTTGTGTGGTAAATTGCATCCTAAATCCTCGAAGCAATGAATGTATTAAAGTATTGGAAATCTAGCGTTTGGACAATAATAATTATTCTGGCCACTACCCTCCCAAGCAGTAGTATCCCAAAAAATTCCTTACTTCAAATTCCACATTTCGATAAGCTGGTTCACTTTACACTTTTTTTTGTGCTGGCCCTATTCATTCTTTCGGAACGAAACTCGCTTAGGCTGCAAGGACAATTAACCAACAGAGCGATAACCTTTGCGTTGAGCATATCGATAGCCTATGGGCTAATAATTGAACTGCTACAGTACTTTCTGCTGCCTACGCGCAGCGGGAGTTTATACGATTTTATGGCCAACGTGCTTGGCGGCATAATGGCTGTGGTTTTATACCGATTGGTAAACAGAATAACGGCTAGTTGGATTTAGATATAACCTCAATAATTTCAACAAAAGGTATTTATTGCTATTTTTACTTTACTCAACTTTCGCAAGCAAAATATTAACGCATATATGCCTGTATTTATGTACTTTAAATATTATTCTTCCTGCCTACCTAAACGGCAGTGCAGGCAGGTGCGATTTTTGTGTCTTACTTCGACTAGCTCAGCACAAGTCTTTGTGTTTTTTGTGTAATAGTAAAAGAGGTTATAACACAACCGATCCGCCAGCCGGCGGAGAGCTCAACGAAGTTAAAGTTTCACGAAGGATTACACAGAGTTTCACAAAGTATTTGTATAAACAATTTAGTTATTCATTACTAAGCATATATAAGCCTTAAAGATGGTTAATTGACTATATATCAGGGAATTAAATTGTGTGCGAAAATTGAGTTACTTTACATTTCCTTTTTTTGATTAATTGAGTGTACAGACTAATAGCCGCCATAGCATTTTTCCTAATTGCCTCGTTAGGCCTAGCCAACGAGAGGGATAGCTCTGCCCTCATCTCGAATGAGACCATTAACTACCGAATAGAAAGACTTGGCAAGGGGCTCAACTCAAAGCTCTCGGGCAACAACCAATACCAAGTGGCTGAAAAAAAGTTGAGCAAGCCTTTTGCCATAAGGGTTACCGATAGCCTTTATCGGTCCAAGGCCAATGTTAGGGTATACTTTGAAGTAATTCAGAGCCCCGATGATGCTAAAGGGTCCGCTGTAGAACCACTTTACACGCGCACCGACAGCCTGGGCGAAGCCCATTGCTGGCTAACCCTAGGGAGCGAGCCGGGCGAATACCAGGTGGCCGCCAAAATCCAAACTAAAAATCTTGAATCGTTTGTGATATTTACAGCATACGCCCGTAAGCAAAACTGGGTGCTGATGCTAAGCGTTGGGTTGTTAGGTGGCCTTGCCCTGTTCCTCATGGGTATAAACCTAATGAGCACAGGCTTTAGACATAGTGCAGGCGATAAGATTCGATCGGTGCTTGGCACCCTAACACAAAACAGAATATACTCAACGGGTTTTGGTGCGTTTATCACCATGGTAACCCAAAGCAGCAGCGCCACCACTGTTATGCTAGTTGGGTTTGTGCAATCGGGCCTTTTAAAGTTTAGGCAAACCATTGGAATGATCTTTGGCGCAGCCATAGGAACCACCATCACCGTGCAGCTTATTGCGTTTAGAATTGCCGACTACTCCCTTCTGCTTGTTGCCCTCGGGTTTGCACTAAATGCATTTGGCAAAAAGGAAGGCGTAAGGTTTGCTGGCGAGGCCATTCTGGGTTTCGGAATCCTTTTCTTTGGAATGCACCTTATGAGCGAGGCGATGTACCCGCTCAGAACCTTCGAGCCCTTTATCGATTTACTGGGCAAGCTACAAAAACCCATCCTGGGAATAATAGCAGGCACCATTTTTACGGCACTTATCCAAAGTAGCGCTGCATTTATAGGCATTATGCTAACGCTAGCCACGCAGGGGCTACTAGGCCTCGAGGCCGCAATCCCCTTGCTGCTGGGCGCCAACCTGGGGACATCAATTACAGGGATAATAGCAGGGATAACATCGAGCCGAGAGGCCCAGAAAGTGGCCATGGCCTATACCCTTTTCAAACTGGTGGGTGTAATTATACTGGTGTGGATTATTGACCCCTTTGCGCAGCTTGTGAGACACATAACCCCCGATACCATATCGTTAGGGACACACGCAGCCGCTGAGAATACTCCCCGGCTAATAGCAAATGCCCACACTATTTTCAACGTTTTGCTTACGCTAGTTGTGCTTCCGTTTACCAACCTTTACGCACGATTTATCGACTGGCTAATGCCACCCAAGCCACCCAAAAGCCCGACCTTCTCAACAAAATTTCTCGATAAAAGTCTACTCTCAACTCCTGCTGTTGCGCTAAAACTGGCCAAACAAGAAGTGATAAGGCTTAGCGAGATTGTGGACAGGATGGTAAATGATATCATTAAACCCTTTATAGCCAAGGACAAATCGCCCCTAAGCCGAATTGAGCGTGACGAGGTGAAAGTTGATTACCTTCGGGATCAAATTAATGCATACTTACTAAGCCTAACCCGACAGGACGTTACTGAACAGAGCATACAGGAGGCTTTTCAGATTATGTACGCCGTAAAGGAGCTAGAACAGATTGCCGATATCGTTTCGACAAATTTGTTGGAACGGGCTCGATGGTGGTTACAGGCTAATCATGAATTCTCGCCCGAGGGAAAAAAGGAGTTGGAGGAGTTTCATCAGCTTACCCAAAAGCAGCTTAGAAGGGCGAAGGCAGTATTTTCGGATTTGAACCTAGAGAAGGCACAGAAGATGGCTCGAAAATATCAAGAGTATAAAGACTTTGGCCGTGAACTAGAGCGGCAGCACTTCTCGCGGTTAAAGGAAGATGTGAACAAATCGGTTACCAGCTCCAAAACCCACCTCGAGCTGGTGTCGATGTTCCGAACCATAGGTAGCCACGCCAATAATGTAGCTCAAATTATTCTGGAATGGCCAAGCGCCGATAAAAACTAGCCTCTTGTATGCCAGATTAGCTTTATGGCTACAGCTGCTGTTTTTAGTACAATTTTCATATCTAGCCATAGGCTCCAACTCCTAATATACTCAACATCATCCTCAATACCCTCGAAAAACTGGGTCTTCTCGTAAGGATTTTTTAGCTGCCTTAGGCAGGTGATGCCAGGCTTTACAGCCAACCGTTCGCGCTGCCATGGCTCATACTGGGCAACATGCTCGGGGGTGTGGGGTCTGGGGCCAACAATCGACATGGAGCCAGTGAGGATATTTAACAGCTGGGGTAGCTCATCGATATGGGTGGATCGTAGAAAATCTTGGGTTTTCTGCATCCTTCCTCTCGATCTCTCTGCTATTGTCTTTAGCTTTATAATCTTGAAGTGCTTGCCACCCTTACCTACCCGCTCCTGCACAAAGAATGGATTTTCCCATAAACCAATCCATAGGCAAAGGGTAATGGTAAGTAAAAAAGGGAATATCAGGAGTAATAGAATGAAAGCCAGAAGCCTATCAATAATATTTTTAATTATCAGCACAGCAACAGCAGGTTTTCTTGAGTAATACTATTTGTTTATGGTTACCCAAAGTTAGCATATTCGGCTGGGAAACCTAAATACTAGTCATTGGATAAAAAACAAAATTAGGCATCATTACTGATGCCTATTGGGTTCTGTGGTTTTAAAATATATAATTTTCGCCCTGCCTAACACCCACCACGCGGCACCGACACATCTACCACAACCTCTTTGCTGAGTGGTTGTGCCGTTTTTGCTCCGTTGGGCATAAGCGTACCGTAGCTGTGGCGCATCTTCTCGTCGGAGTAGTGAAAGAACGACGGAGTGGGATTCGTAACCACGCGATTATTGGCCACGCTGAAACCACCATCGAGCACCCTAAAACCGGACAAACCATTTAGCGTAAGCAGAACGTTGGCGCGTATGGCCTCCGCTTCGTTGTTGGCATACAGCACCTTTACCTTATCGCTACGCCCCTCGATATACTCGGCATAATCGCTGTGGAATAGCATATCAATAGGTACATTAATGGCGTTGGGCAGATGCCCCTGTTGGTATTGATCCTCGGTTCTAATATCAATAAAAAGTATGTTTGGGTTATTGGACTTTACAGCCAACGCCAGCTCGTATAGCGAGAAGGACGACTCAGGAGAAACCATCATCTCCATCTGCTCTTGAGCAGAGTGCATGTACGGGGTTGTAAGTAACTTTTTACCCAGCATCGACAGAAGTAGAATGCCTGCAATAATACTTATAACAATGGTTAGTATATGCTTTTTCATAGCTCAATTATTTTAATTATGAGTGTTCTAGCATCCACCTCTGGCAGCAGCGGTTTCAGAGAAATCAACCTTCGGGCTGGGCTCAGCCTTTTTGGCCTCGAGGGCTCCCTCGCGGAAAGCCTTTTTGGCACGCTCGCGGAACCTATATGCAAACTCTGCCTCCATTTTCAGGCTATTTGACATTGTGTTATTCTCAAGAATATCGAACAATCCATTTAGGCCACCCTCCATAACGTAGATATTTTCGTACCCCATTCGGCGAGCCACAATCCAGGCTTTCTGAGCTAGAGCGGTGCCATTGGAATAGAGAATTACCTTTTCGCCTTTGGGCGATAGAACAGTTCGCCACTGCTTTCGGGTTATCTGTTCGATGGGGATATTTACCGAACCGGGCAGACTAAACTCTGCAGCATCGGTTCTTGAGCGTACATCAACGAGTGTAGCTGGATGATAATCGTTTAGCAATTTAAATGCTACCTCATCGGGGTGCACGTAATGCTTTCCGACGAGTATCTCATCCTGCAGCTGCTGCTTGTCTATCTCCTTTAAACCGGTAATGCTTTTAAATGGGGTAAAGATTAACACCACTCCTACCAACAAGGCAATGGTAACAGGTAAAAAGTAGCTTGCTCCCTTGGTGTCGGCCAAACCATTCTCGGGGTTAACCTTTGCCTCAATCATCGCGGTAACACCAAAAGCAATAAGCGCAACAGCAATGAGAAGAAAGGCAAACCAGCCAGCTGAGATTCCTAGGGAATCGAAGATAAATAGACGACCAAGATTACCGCTTACGGCAAACTCCTCGATTAAAGGAAATGCCTCACCGTAGAGAGTTATACCCAGAAATATTCCGATGAGGAACACCATGGCGTCGACCTTGCCAATGGCAGCTGCTGTAACGCTGGTACCGGGACAATATCCACCTAATATAAAACCAAACCCCATAACTACACCTCCTACTATGGCTGGCCAAAGGAATGTTGGGTTTACGTAAACCAGCGACATATCAATCCACCCCAAGTAGGTCATTATAAAAACCCCAACCATAGCTGTTACCCCAGCGGTAAAAAACACGCGTAGCACTGTAAAGTCATACCCATAAAAAACACCTGCCAACTTACGTGATGACGAGAATCCAGCAGATTCGAGGACATATCCAAATGCTATTCCGATGAGAAGGGCAAAAACTAAGTCCCATTCCATTCCAATAATTCCTTGTGGTATAAGTGGTCCCATAGCAAAGGGTTGTTTTTATAGTGTGATATTTTTGTACTTGTTGATTGCTCGAAATCTCAGTTTAGCCCTATTAAATCCAAAGTCTACGGAAAAAATATGCAACGGCGTAACCCGAACCAAAAATGGCCATCATAGTGATTATGCCTCCTGTTGACATTACTGCCATTCCGCTTAGCGCCGCACCACTGGTACAGCCCCGACCCAGCTGAGCTCCAATACCAAAAAGCATACCGCCTAACAGGGCAAAACCAAGGCGAGTGCCAGCTTTAACGCGCGGACCTCGCTCTACTTTAAATTTCATCCTACCAGAGAGAATGCCCGATAGCAGCCCACCAATAAGTACACCCAGCACCTCGATGGAGAGCCATGATTTTAGGGGATGATTTTCGCCCGACAGGTTAGGCCCCCAAAAGGTTGACTCCGCTGCATGCTCGGGGGCAACAGCGCTAACAGTAACCGTGGCTAAATCTTTAAATGCCCCGCTGGCACCAAGTCCACGGCCCGCAATAAAGATGGCCATAAGCAGCACTAAGCCTAGCAAAACACCTGCTAGGTATGGATTGATGTATTGGCTTTTTGGCTGTTCCATAATTGTATAATTAATTTTTGGTAACCCAAATATTTTCGGCCTAAAATATAAACTTAACAACCGCCCCGTGGCACAGCAACTACCTCAACTTTTTCGAGATCCTGAGGTGCACCGCTTCCCGACGTTACGGGCAAATCGTAAATTTCCTTCTCGGTAAAGGCATTTCCCGTATTCTCCTTAACCATTACGCTATGCATAAAGCTGTTTGCTCCATACACAAGGGTGCGGGCATCGTATCCCAACAACCGGAGGTAAGCCGTTACGAAAGCACTGTGCTGACCAGTAAAGCAGTACACCACAATGGTTTTATCAAGCGGTAAGGTGTTAAGCTGCTCCGTTCGCTTAAGCGATTTTTTGGGCTGATACTGAATTGCACCGGGGATGTGGCCTTTGTTATATAACGGTTCGGGCCAGTAGTTAGCGATGTAAAAATTTTGGCCTGATTCGAACAGGGTATCGGCAGTTAGAGTAATAGGGGAAAATCCATCTGCAAAAAGTTTATGTGCCCTCTCTCTTAAGATGGCAAACCCATACCTCTCAGCGGTTTCGATTTTAGGAAACTCACCGGCTGGATTTTTACGATTTGCTTCACGCTGCAGAACCTCGGAATACTTGCTTGACCGACGAGCCAACCATCGGGTTTGCGCTGTTTCCTTGTGCCAACTACTAAAGCCCCATTTTAGGGCAAAAACATTATCGTATCCCAAAAAACGAAGAATTGATGTTGTGTACGATGCAGTTTGTCCTGCATTGCAAACCATAACTATGGCATCAAAGCATGAGGGGTTAATTTTTCCCTCAAAATAGTTTAACACCTGGGTAAAGGGCACGTTAATTGAATTAGGAATATGTGCCTTGGCAAACTCGCTGGCACTCCGCATATCAATCACCAGTATATTGCTGTCGAGTTTATTGTAAACGGCTGATGCCGAAATCATAGCCGGAACCTGTGGGCTATTTATGAAATCGCCTGAACGCTCCATATAGGTAATCAACGAGTCAAACGCAACCTCTGGTGCAACTGCTGTGACAGATTTCTGCTCAACCGCTCCCCCGCAAGCCGTGAGTAAACTTGCTAAAATAAAAAGGGATATAGTCCTTCTAATATCCATATTAATAGTTATTTTAATTCATCTGGTTCCTGTTGTGTTGCCTCAGGTTCCCCATCATTATGTTCCAATTCTTCCCAACCGGTAATCATAGCTTTAATTGCAGCCAAAGGCTTATGTCCGGTTGTTGTTAGGTACACGTGGGCAATTACAAAGGCTATTAGTGCAAATGCACCAATGGTGTGTATTATGGCCACCCATCGCAGGTTCACCACATCAACCGATTGGATTTCGCCCCCTGAAGGATACTTATAGAAGTAGTATAAAAAGCCTGTTACAATCTGCACTGGGATTGCAAAAATCTTTAATCCTAGGTAAACGATCCTCTGCAATGGATTAAACTTATTGTAAATTGTTTTTTTGGTGGGATGTGGCGCGCCCCTAAAAATTCCTGTGATGTAGTACGCAACTTGTGCCTTAATAAACTTGGTGGTAGGGATGTATTGCCGCCACTCGCCAGTGGTAAAGTGCCAGAATATGGCAAATACAATAAGCAGTACTAGCGCCCACATGGCGTAGTTATGCCAACGGACTGCAGCATCAAAGCCCATTAAATTGAATGAGCCATGAATTTCAAAACCCGTTACTGCAAGGAAAAGGATAAGAAAAGCCTGGCTCCAATGCCAAAATCTTTCAAAAACCTGATATACATAAGTTTCTTTAGCCATTGTGGTAATATTTCAGGATTGATTACTGATTGCGTTTTCGTGTAGTTACAACCCGAAGCGTTCCATGGAATAGCACTCCGCCCAATGTACCAAGAACCAACATTATTCCTATAAAATCGACGGTTGCATTTCTGTCGCGACCGGGCATATAAAAATCGGTTAGGTTCTCGAGGCGCGACTCCTCCCGACGATGGCAATCGGTGCAGCTTAAGGCCATCTCCTTTGGAGAAACCATATGCGAAATGGGCAGGAACATTTCTGTTTCAACAAATTCCCACTCACCGCTCCAAGGCAATCCAGCTAGTTTCATCCCTTCGGTGAGAGAAGCTTCCCAGTCAAAATCGACCCAAAGGGCACCCTTGCCCGGTTCTTTATCCCAAAGTTTAGCTTTTAAAACCCTCTGATAATTAGGATCGAAAGGTTGCTTACCTCTGTGGATTTTAACTGGCCAAATTTGAGCTTTGGGATCATAGTAATCGCCAAACAAGGTGTTTATCTTAACAGGGAATTCGGTGATTGAATCGCTAGCAAGCATATGGTCGGCTTGTCCGTTAAACCATACATATTCAGGTTCTACATTGCTTGCCCAATGCGCAGTTCCTTTTATCGATTGGTACGAAATGCGACCTGTTGAGTCCATCATCTCATAGGGTTTCCCATCCTGCAGATTGCAGGCGGTAGACCAATCCCAATACAATTTTGTGGGATTAACCTTAGCATACGTTGGTATATGACAGGTTTGACAAGCAATTTTAACAGTATGCTCGTTAAGCTTGCTTGTTGCGTGTGGCGTTGCTCCATGACACTGGCTACATGTTGCCCTGTTGTAATCGTTGGATGCTGTTCCATAGTAGCGTCCAAGCATAATGTGGTTTTGGGTTTCATGACAATCGGTACAGCTCATATCCATTCCCTCGCGATTCATATGAACATCCACATCGCGAGTAGTATTTAGTAAGGCCTCCTCAAGATGTCCATGCTTGATATTGTTACCACCAGCGCTGTAAAAGTGACAATATCCACAGTTATACTTTGTGGGTTTACCCACATTAGCCGCAATATGGTTATAGTCGGGAACAAAAGGTCCGGTGACAGGAGGGTAACCTGCTCCTCCGCTAGCCTTTTCGTATGTTTGGGTATTATCATGGCAAATTAGGCAGTCCATATTTTGCTGCTGGGTAAAATCGAAACTACTATCATCCCATCCATAACCTGCATGGCACTTGTTGCACGTACCCTCACTTCCGCCAATTCCAGTGCAAAAATTGTTAATCAGGTTCTTTTTACCTAGATAAACAACCCCTCTTCCTTCGATAAACGACTCGCGCTCCCAAAGCCAATGGTGATTTTTAAGCAGTTCCTCGCCCCGTTCAGTATGACACGACTGGCACGCTTCGGTAACCTCTTGGGGTGTTTTAAATTCTTTCTGCAACTCTGCAAACTGACCATGGTCAACGGCCTTTGCCGGGCGATTATTCACCTCCTCCTTTAGCGTTTCCAGCACCTCAGGATTCATCTGCCTAGGTTTATCGAGAATAGCAATGGCAATAAATATTTGTGGAATTAGCACGATGGCCAGAAAAGGAATCAACTTGTTTTTCATTCAATTACAAGTTTGGTTAGCAATTAGCGTAACTACTTATGCAAATATATCGAAATATAGAATCTAAAGGTTGCACGATACCATGCAAAATCTATTTATCCATCTAAATTTAGAACGATTTTAAGTAGTGCTTTTTGGCAATCAGTAAAGAAGGCCCAAAACCCATAGGGGGATTTTGCTGCTTGTACCCACCTCGTAAACATCGGAAAAAGTATAGATGTTTCTTCCGGTTGGTGTTTTCCTAATCCTCTGCTCGGGAACGGAGACCACCATATGCCAGTTTGAATCTAGCTCAAAGATATTTTTATTTATCAAGGTGACGGGGAGAAGGGCACTTAGGTGTTGAATGGCAAAATTCTGAGCTACAATGCTGCGCTGCGGTGGCATTGCCGAGAGCATATTCGCCAGGTTGCTGTTGCTAAGGTACACCCTGTGGGGCTTTTGGAGGATGCTAACATTAACTCCTGCTGGATAAATAAGATTGATTAGCTTGGCCTTCTCGAGATGAAAAAAGTAGCTAATAAGGGTATTCCGATGCACCCCAATTTCCTCGCTAATGTGAACTAGGTTTGGCTTAAAGGGTGAGTTCTGCGCTATGATATTAACTAGCTGCTTAACTTTGTAAACATTTCGTGAATCGAAGCCCTCGAGGTATCGCATATCCATCTCAATGGTATCGCTTACAAACCGCTCAACCTGCCTTTTGTAGTCCTCGTATGACTCGGTTGGCAACGGATAATTCCCTCGGGTTAGGTAGTCATCCAAATGTAAGTTTGGCGAAAACTGCTGAATATGCTCAGCAGCAATATCCATATGCGACGACAGAATTGTTTGCAAATCGTAGCGAGGTAATTTTGCTACACCCTTAAAGCCGAGGTATTCGCGAAACGACAAAGTGCTTAAATTGTGTATTCTGGCCCTTTGGGTAAGGTTGGCATAGTGCTTAACCATTTCAATGGTTGACGATCCGGCAAAGGTAATTTTTATGTCGGGTAGTGTTTCGAATATATTTTTAAGTTCGAGCGACCACTGAGGTTGTTTCTGAATATCATCGATAAAAAGATGCTTTCCTCCCTTGCTCCTGAACTCAGCAGTAAATTCGCGAAGCGACCTGCCTGCCAAGTAAATATCGTCAAGAGTAATGTACAGCGCGCGGGGGTCGACCCCATAGCTAAGTTTAATTTGCTGAAGAAGTAGTGTGGTTTTACCTACGCCCCTTGGGCCAATAATTCCCACTAACGGCTTTTCCCAGTCAATCTCGGGATGTAAGGTGCGGACATATGATGTGGAAACGCCACTTACCAAGTGGTTCGATTTTAACCTTAGCTGCTCCATTGGTATGCTATTTCAGCAAATATAAAATATTTTTCGATAATAGCAACAGCATATCAAACAATTAACGTCAAGAAAAAATATTTATGACATCAATTTTATGTCACGTTCCCCATCGTCACGAACATCGATATGGAAACGAATGACCCCCTCGGTGGGTAAAACATCTTCAATAAGTTCGGGCCATTCAATTAGGCAAATACCTTGGGATGCATAGAAATACTCCTCGTAACCAAAATCGTACACCTCCTCAATCTTGTTAATTCTATAAAAATCGAAATGATAAACGGGTTCTCCGCTGCTGGTGGAATACTCGTTTACAATGGCAAACGTTGGGCTTACAACGGTATCGGTAACGCCCAATATTTTACATATGGATTTAATTAGGGTGGTTTTTCCTGCTCCCATTGCACCATACAAGCAAACAATTCGGTTGGGTTGTATTGCTTTTAGCAGCTGTGATGCAGCCTCATCTATCTCGTCGAGGCTATAAATCTGAATCGTTTCCATAGTACCTACAATGGTTTTAGCTCAACATAGGGAATTAGCATTTCCTCGATGGAAATACCCCCATGCTGAAAAGTATCGCGGTAGTAGTTTACGTAATAGTTGTAGTTGTTTGGGTAAACCAAAAAATCGTTGCCCAGCGCAAAGATGTACGATGAGCTTACATTGGCCTTGGGCAAATGTGCCTCCTCGGGCTTCCGAACCTCAAACACCTGCTTGGCATTATAGTTTAAATTTTTACCCAGCTTGTACCTGAGATTGGTTGATGTAGCCTTATCGCCCACAACCTTAATGGGGTTCTTAACCCTAATAGTCCCGTGGTCGGTAGTAATAATTAACCTCACCCCGTGCGATGATGCCTCCTTTAGCAGGTTGAACAGGTCGGAGTGCTTAAACCAGCTGCGGGTTAGCGAGATGTAAGCCGCTTCGTCGCTGGCCAGCTGGCGCATCATCTCCATCTCGGTACGGGCATGCGAAATAACATCTATAAAATTGTAAACCAAAACCGATAGGTCGTTCTGAAGTACCTGTTTGAGATTGGATCCAAGAGGCGAGCTTGGTTTTATGGTGCTGGTTTTTTCGTAGTGTAACTTATACTTTTTGCCCAAGCGACTTATATGGCGAGTGAGCAACTCTTCTTCAAACATATTTTTCCCGGTATCCTCCTCGTCGAAAATCCAAAAGTCGGGGTAATGCTGTTGTATCTCCATTGGCATTAAGCCAGAGAAGAGCGCATTGCGAGCATATTGTGTTGCTGTAGGCAGAATGCTTGAGTATATCTCTTCCCGTTCAACACGCCAGTAGGGAGCTATTAGATCCTGTATTGCCAACCATTGATCGTATCTAAAATTATCGATAACCACCAATAAAACTTTGTTCCCTTTATCGATAGTGGGAAACACCAGGTTGCGCATTACATTAGGCGACATAAGCGGTTTGCTGTCTGCATCGGAGCTGAACCAGTTCAAGTAGTTCGATTTAATAAACTTTCCAAACTCGTTGTTGGCCTCAGCCATCTGCATGGTAAACACTTCCGATATGCTTGAGTCGTTCGATTCGGCTAGCTGCATTCCCCACTGGGCTAACCTACGATAAATGGTAACCCATTCGTTAAACGAGTTCGCCATTCCAATCTGCTGCCCAATTCTTCCGAAGGCTTGCTGATAATCGGATGTTGTTTTCTCGCTGATCAAAGTATGCATATGCACATGTTTCTTTATGGAGAGCAAAATTTGCTTTGGATTTACAGGTTTAATCAGGTAATCGGCAATTTTAGCTCCAATAGCCTCATCCATAATGCTCTCCTCCTCGCTTTTGGTAACCATCACCACCGGAAGGTTTGGTTTACGCTCCTTAATGCGAGCAAGGGTTTCCATACCCGATAACCCGGGCATGTTCTCATCTAAGAAAACTAGATCGAAATTTTGACTCGAAACCAAATCGAGCGCATCCTCGCCATTGGTTGCTGTTGCAACCACATAGTCGCGTTGCTCAAGAAATATTATGTGTGGTTTTAGAAACTCTATCTCATCGTCAACCCAAAGAATTGAAACGGCCATTACTGTTTACTTTAAATAGTTTTCGCGGAAGAAGTTCAAATATCCTGCCACGGACTTATCGTTCTGGAATATCTCTAGGTTTTCCCGACTTATAAGTGCGAAGGAGTAGTCGCTTTCCGAGAGACTTCCCATTAACCCTTGCTCAGCACTTACCTTCATGAAGTAGTCCTTGGCTTCCTGCTGATCCTTAAAAGATTCTACTTTTATCAACACCACAAATTCAGTTAGCTCGCTGCTTGTTACGTTAAGGTTAAAATCAATAAAATTATCGACATTGAACGAAACCATATTGAAGCGCAGCTGGTTTATGGGCGAATTCACCGGGACAATGGCAATAAAAAGGTGTTCTCCCTTGGGCTCTTTATACCCAACCTCGGGCACGGCATCACTCTTGCCGGGCTGTATCTGCGTAGTGTCGTCAGCAGATGCTGATGCTAACTGCAACTCCCGCTGATCGAGCATAGCAATTACTTTTGTAGCCGACTGAGCCACTTCACTCTGTGGATATTGTTCTATCAATCTATTTAGCTCAAATCTGTATGCCCTAATATTGCCCGTTTGCCCGGTGCATTGAGCAATGATATACTGAAATTTTGGAGCAATATCGGAGTCGGGATACTTATCAAGTCCATCTTTAGCCATTTGAGTGGCTTGGGCGCAATTCCCATTTTGATATAGGTTGAAGGTATTCTGATAGTACTCCTCTCGTACTTGGCTCTCCTTTTTTAGGTTTACAAGATAATTGGGATCACTTAGCATTAATGCATAGGTGCTATTGGGAAATTGCGAAATGAGACTCTGCTTGTAGCGCTCCATTTGGTTGGGCTGCTGATTGAAACGAGCAATTTGATACAAGTTGTAATAGGCCAACAAGGTGAACGAACTCTTAGGATATCGTTGTGCAAGCATCTCGTAGGCTTTTATGGCTTCGGGATAATCGTTAAGCTCATTTTCGTATATCTCGCCTACCTTGAATAGGGCTTCCTGTATTTGCTGGTGAGATATTTCTATAAGTGAATCGGTCAGTGGCAGATCCTGAAGGTAGTACTCTCTGCTTTTGTTATCGAGCACCTTACTTGGAACGGCAGATGTATCGGCAGTGGGCTGTGTTTCTGCAACTGCTTGATCGAGCACCTCACGCTTATTCGATCGGCGCCAGTTATCCTCAAGTTTACGTCGTCCCCATCTCATTTGGAACTCCGATAGCCCATAGCTTAAGGATGATTGGTTGTAAAAATACCATTTGCCTCCCTGATCGGTTTGCACTCGCCCTCGCTGGGTTTGCTGAAAATGGGCAAACCTATCGCGCCCCTCTCGCTCTTCCTGCTTCAACTTTTCCTCCTCATCGCGGACAAGTTTTATTAGGTTGGCAATAATGGCGTCGCGCTCACGAGGACTCATAGCAGCCACTTTCTGTAGGCTGTCTTCGCGCGATACAATATTTAGATTTTCAACCAGCTGGTTAAGATTCTGCGTTTTAATCTCCAGTTCTTTGTATCCCGGAAAATCCTGATCGAGCGCACGATAAGCGCTATCGTAGTAGGCCTGGCTTTGGGTATAGTTTGGCTTTTCAAAAAAGTAGTCGGCAAGAATTAAATACGATAGTCCCTTTTGATGATTATTGTTAATGCTTTTCATTGCCGAGAGCTGATAGTACTCAATGGCTTTCTCCTCATTATTCCTGGCTCTTTCTATATTCCCCAAGGCAAAATATATTTGATCGAGATACTCGGCATTTTTCTCGTCCTTAGCCATCTTGTTCAGCTCACGAACCATATCGTTTCCACTACCTCTACCTTGAAAGTTAGACGCTATATTAACCCTTGCGTTAAAGCTCATCTCGTAGGATGGATTAGCCTTTATGACTTTTTGAAAATAACGGTTAGACTCTGTCAACTTTCCCTCGGCCTGATAAAGCTGTGCTAATAGGTATAAATATCGATTCTTAAGGCTTTTCCTGGGAGCACTATCCAAAGCTCGCTCAAGATGCTTAATGGTTTGGGGTATGTTCTCCTGTTTCTGATAAAAGTAGGCTTGTGTCGATTCGAGTAGATGTTTAAAATACTTGTTCTTAGGGTATCGCCTGTTGGAAGTTACACCCCGAAGCCTATCCTCGGCTGCAACCAAATCACCATCCAGTATATCTATCCTTGCTAACCAAATTTGCGATTCGAAAAAGATAGGGGTTTCGGGAAACTGTACAAGATTATACTCAAATGTCATTCGTGCCTCATCATAGGAGCCTTTCCAAGCGCGGGCTTTACCTACCAGCAACCAGCCCTCACGTACCCAACGCACAAACTCATTCTGGTTATAAAACTCTCGTTCCTTGCGACTTTGCAAACCCCTTTTGCGCTCTGGTTTCACCGTTATGGAATGGTGACTAATCATATCGGTGCATTTGGTAATGGCTCGATCCATATCGCCACCCACCATGCTAACCACTTGCGGCTTGCCAAAAAGCAGAACGGGTAAAGGGAAAGTATAGTTGTAATTAAAGCTCTCCTCGGCTTGTTTTATACCGTTATTGAAACTCTCCTTAGCATTAAAAAAATAGTTGTATCGCGATGTTAAATTATGGTAAGCTCTAGAGACAGAGGTGTTCTTTTGGGTTGAACAACCACCTATCACTACTGCCACTAAAACAAAAGCTATGTATAAATACCTGTTGGGGCTATTTTTACTCATTAAACTACAGCTATTTGATATACAAACTGAAATGATTACAAGTTATTATTTTTAATTTTGCTAAAATACGCAAAAAAGAGGGGAAACAATATCTTGTGGTGAATTATGGTTATATCAACCAAATGATTATAATCTGCATTAATGCCACATGTTTGGGCAAGAGCATTGCACGGTAATTAGATTTTCAGCTCAATACTTAATATCTTTGCCTTGATTTTTAGCTCAGAACATATGACATACACAATACAATAATCTTTAATGAAACACAAGCTATTATACATTCTATTCGGATCTGTAGGCATATTGGGTTTAGCCTTGGGGGTTTATTTCCTTTTTGTTCAACTTGGCAAAGGTGAGACTTCCGAGGCAATTAGTGCAATTCCTATTGATGCATCAATTGTTGTAAAAGCCAGTAGCATTGATCAACTATCGAATGAGCTAAACGAAGAGAATTCGTTTTGGGGTGCCATTGGATCCTTCTCTCTTGTAAAAAAAGCTAATAACTTTTTTGAATTTGCCAGCCAACAGCAAGCATCCTCAAGTATTTTTGAGCAGCTGGTGATGAATGCAGAGGTGTTTATGTCGATACATGTTGTGGGCAAGGGGGTACCTGAAGCGCTGTTCGTAACCAATATTCCCGAGAGGCTAAAGCCCGCTGATGTTGAAAACTACATTGTAACTACCGCTGGTAATAATTTTACCCTAAGCGAAAAGGAATACAACGGATCAAAAATTTTTACTTTAAATCATAAGAACAACGACGAAGGCCCAAATTACTCCTTTGCCATTAGGCACGGGGTTGTAATATTTAGTCCATCGTTACTGCTGGTGGAATCATCGGTTGGGCAGCTTAGCAGCGGGATGTCACTTATCAAAAACAATAGCTTTGTTAATGCTTACAAAACAGCAGGTACCCGAGTAAATGTAAATGTATTTGTAAATCATGCTAAACTTCCCGTTGCATTTGCCACACAAATTCATGCAAGCAAACAGAATGGTTTTGGCTGGCTGGCCAACACGGGCAGCTGGACCGAGCTGGATCTGTCCGTAAGGGACGATGCTTTTTATCTGAATGGATTTGCTCAGGTTCCCGATTCGCTAAACGTGTTTTACAAAGTGTTTACTAATCAAAAACCTGTTAAGAATGAGGTTATCAGCATACTCCCTGCACAAACAGCCGCCTTTGTGCATTTAGGTATATCTAATTTTGACGTCTATTTAAAATCTTACAGAAATTTCTTGACCAACAAGGGCAGAATAAACACCTACAATCACAAGCTCACCAATTTTAACCAATCGTTGGGTACCGATGCTACCTCTTTGTACTCATCAGTTTTTGGGAAACAGGTGGCACTTGCTTTTATCCCTTTTGAGGGTGAAACGTTTGACAACTGCTGGTTTGTTGTGTCGGAGGTGCAGAGCCAGAGCCTTGCACGGCAGGAACTAACCAAAGCCATTAGCAATTATGCCAAAAGCAATAATCTATCGGCAGCTTCGTTCGAGAGGGTTTTTAGGGTAGATAGGGATAAGTCCGTTAAAATTTACAAGTTTCCCAAGGCGGGTTTGCACAGCAGCATCTTTGGGAACCTTTTCGCAATTGCCAACGATCAGTACTTCACCTTTATCGACTCATACTTAGTTTTTGGTTCATCGGTTGAATCGCTATCGAGGCTTATTTTGACCAATATCCACAATAAGCAGCTTGATGTTGAGCAAAGTTTTGTCGAATTTTCCCAGGGCCTTACATCGGAAGCGAACTTCACGGCATATATTAACCCCTCGCGAGCCGAGATGCTCTATGGGCAATTACTTGCTCCCAATGCAGCAGCCCGTATTCTTTCACGAATGGAGGCTATTGAAAAAATTCAGGGTATCGCCCTTCAACTTTCAGGAGGCAAGGGTTTGGTATTCAACAATATCACTGCCCGTTACACGCCATTTTCTATTGATGCTCCCCAAACAGTGTGGGAAACACGACTCGACACAACTACGGCAATGAAACCACAGCTGGTTATTAACCATACAACACAAAACAGAGAAATTTTTGTACAGGATAATAAAAATATAATTTACTTGATTAATGATGTGGGGAGGGTGCTATGGAAAAGCCCACTGCAAGAGCCCATAATGGGCGATGTGCATCAGGTTGATATCTTTAGAAATGGGCGTCTGCAATTTTTATTTAATACCAAAACAAAGCTTTACCTAATTGACAGGAATGGTAACAATGTGAGTGGTTTTCCGGTAACATTACGCTCACCTGCCACAAACCCAGTAGCAGTTTTCGACTACGATAATAATCGCAATTACAGGTTCTTTGTGGCTGCCGAGGATAGAAGTATATACGTGTACAACAGGCAGGGCAATATTGTAACAGGTTGGGATTTTGACAAGTCGGAGAAGTATGTATCCCAAGCCATACAACACTTCCGATACGGAGGAAAAGACTACATTGTTTTTGCCGATGAAAACCGAATTTACATTTTGGATAGGAGGGGCAACGAAAGGGTTCGGGTTGACAGATATTTCTCCAAGTCGCCCAATAGTACAATATCTCTCGACGTATCAGCCGGACGCCCCCCGCAGTTTGTTACTACCGATACCCTGGGCGTGGTAAGGCAAATCGCACTTAACGGCAAAGTAAGCGATGTTCTGCTAAAAAAGGTTAGCAGGAATCATTTCTTCGATAGTCAGGATGTGGATGCCGATGGTACAAACGACTTCATTCTACTTGACAAAAATGAACTTTTCGTTTACAGATCAAATGGGAAGTTGCTTTTTTCAACCAAATTTAATAATAACCCCATACCTCAGGTTATATACTTTCATTTTGGTGCTCGCGACCGAAAGTTGGGCGTGGTGTGCCCCGAAACATCTCAAATATACCTAATCAATGGAAATGGGGAACTTTACAAAGGTTTTCCATTGAAAGGGATTACTCCATTTAGCATAGGCAGCTTTGCTAATACCAAGTCAACATTTAATCTTATTGTAGGTTCATCATCAGGTTATATACTTAACTATGCGGTTCAATAAATTTACCATTTTTTAACTACCATTGATCTTAACTTATTACACGACAATGGCTAAATTTGCCCAATGTGTTCAATTGAACGGCTATAATCCATTAACAACAGATTGAAATGCTTATTTTACTTCGATTTTTTGCCATAGTTACCTTAGTGTTTTTTCTAATCGCCCTAATAGCAAGGTTTGTCCTGCGGAACTTCTTTAAACGCATGCAAAATCAATATAACTCATCTGAGCGAGCTGGAAAACAAAGACCCGAAGGGGATGTTTACGTAAGCAAAACACCCAATAAAGATAAAATTGTTGATAAAGATGTTGGCGATTACATTGATTACGAAGAGGTAGACTAAAAACACAAAATATTACATTGCAAGCATGGCTATTCAGGTACAAAACGTTACCAAACTTTTCGGCAACCAAAAAGCACTAAGCAATGTTTCGTTTAGCGTGCCCAAAGGTCAGGTGGTTGGTTTCCTAGGACCCAACGGAGCAGGAAAATCAACTATGATGAAAATTATCACTGGTTTCATTCAGCCTTCAACCGGAAATGTTACAGTGAATGGCATACCTATTTCAAATGCCGACAGGGAGTACCGAAACAATATTGGCTATATGCCCGAAAACAACCCGTTATACACCGAAATGTTTGTAAAGGAGTATCTGAGCTTTGTAGCTAAGGTTTACAGACTGGGAAAGTTTGGACATAAACGGGTAAAGGATCTTATAGAGCTAACGGGCATAGGTCGCGAACAGAATAAAAAGATTGGCGAATTGTCCAGAGGATATCGCCAGCGGGTTGGACTTGCTCAGGCGTTACTTAACCGACCATCGGTACTTATCCTCGATGAGCCGACAAGTGGATTGGATCCCAATCAGATTGTTGAGATTAGGAAAATCATTTCAGATGTAGGCCGCGAAAAAACAGTGCTGCTCTCAACCCACATCATGCAGGAAGTGGAGGCCATTTGCAGCCGGGTAATTATTCTTAATCAGGGGAAAATTGTGGCTGAAGGGAAAACCTCAGAGGTAATGCACTACGGCAATACTGAGCAACAGGCAGTTAGCGTTGAAGTAACTGAACCCGTTACTGTGGAACTTTTTAAAAAAATAGCAGGCGTTAATGAGGTTATATCAAACTCGAACAACGGCTGCAGCTGGATTCTTAAATCGAAAGGGAACTCCGATATTCGTCCTGCAATCTTTAACTTCTGCGCGCAAAATAACATCACCCTAATTACCCTTAGCCAAAAATCGATACAGATGGAGGAGGTTTTTCACACACTCACTCAGGTGCAGGAGTAGTGCCCGGTTACGTTCGTCGTTTTTTGTTGCTTATTTACTGAATTTAAATTAATTTCGCACACTAAAATTTTATGCGCTGATGTGGATTTGCTCCAATACAGCACATAGTGATTTCAGGGGGGATTAGGTAGTAACTTGTTATTGAGAATTAATGAAGAATATTGTAGCGGGTGTAGATATTGGAGGTACAAATACCGTTATTGGTTTAGTAACCCAACAAGGAGATTGCATAAAGGAGGTTTCACTCCCTACTCAGGAGGATAACGACTTTTTAAGCTTCATTTCTCGTGTTGCTTCCCACATAAAAAGCTTGGTGGCATCGGTTAGCAATGAGTACACTTTAATTGGAGTAGGTGTTGGCGCCCCCAACGGATCATATTATACTGGCGAGATAGTGGACGCAGCAAATCTACGCTGGAAAGGATCGCTACCCCTGACCAAGGAACTCAGCAAGCTGCTTAATGTAAATACCACCCTTACCAACGATGCAAACGCTGCAGCAATTGGCGAAATGCAATTTGGCGATGCCAAGGGTATGAAAAACTTTGTATTTATAACCCTGGGGACGGGATTAGGAAGTGGTATTGTAGTTGATGGCAAGCTGGTGCTCGGGGAGAGCGGTTTTGCTGGCGAACTTGGACACACATCAGTTAAACCATGGGGTCGCCAATGTGGATGTGGTAAGCAGGGATGCCTCGAGACCTACGTGTCGGCTCCTGGTCTTCGGAGAACTGCATTTAAAATACTTGCCGACTCAATTGAACCAAGCGCCCTAAGAGGCTATGCATACGATACCTTGTCGGCAAAAAAAATTGCGGGTTTTGCCCAGCAGGGCGATAGAGTTGCCCTTGAAGCTTTTGAATACACAGGGGCTATACTGGGCATGAAACTTGCCGATTTGGTTGCCATTTTGAATCCCGAGGCCATATTCTTATTTGGAGGGTTGAGCTCTGCAGGCAGCACCCTATTTGAGCCCACCAAACGACATTTGGAAAAAAATCTGTTCCCCATTTTCAAAAATTCCGTGAAGCTAATGCCCTCGGGGCTAAAAGATAAAAACGCCGCCGTATTAGGTGCGGCAGCGCTTATTTGGCAAAATGTTTAGCCAACTTTTCCGGCTTTGCTACTCAAAAACCCTGTGGGTTCTGTTGGCAGTTCTGTAAATTTCGTATCGCCACGCCTGATAATCGAGCAGATTATCGTTAGAGTCATATATTCTAAGACCTTGTAATCGGTTATCGCGACGATATACATACTCCTTCCGAATGGTTTTATTGCTGATTTTATCTGTTATCACTTTCTCTACCACATTGCCCTTATCATCGTACTTGTAGAATTTGTGCTTAGTTTCTTTTGGCATATCATATTTCTGAACCTCAACCAATTCGTTTACAATTCTATTCAGGGTATCGTATTCAACAACTCGCTTTAAACTCATAATTGAATCGGAAGGAATAGCTCTTTTGCCTCTAACCTTACGCTGAATCTCAGTATTATTATCATCGTACTTATAGCGTACCCTAAACCCTCTTTTCCCTTTCTGGTTATAACCAATTGATCGAACTCGATTTCCCTGATCGTCGTATGTATGCTCCTCTCGAACAGCAAGTGTTGTGTCGCTATCTGTCACTAAAAAAAGTGAAAGTGTTTCGAGCTGATGGTTTGCATTATGGCTAAAAACCTTGAAGTACTTGAGGTTCTCCTTAAAAAAGTAGTCGGTTTTTACCTTTGTTTGTCCATCAAAGTAGTGCCACCTATAGTTGTCGGGGTAGCGCGTTTTCCAGTTGTAATCAATCTCGGTATGCAAACGACCCAACGAGTCGGATATTAGCTGTCCAATTGCGTAGTACTTACTTGTTCGTTCACCATTTTCGATTACGTAACGCGAGTTAACGGTTACACGATAAATATTCTGAGGTTTTTCGCCCTGTGCAAACAGTGCTGTTGTTATAGTAATCAGCAAGGATGTGGTAATGATTATTAATCGATTTTTTCCCATAACTCTATTGTTTTGTAAAGATCAAATAAGACTAAGATGTTGCTTTATTGCGTTGGCAATTCACGATCAATGGTCCCTGATTTTAGCATACCTGTATCATGCTCCATAAGTATTCTTTGCCTGTTAATTTTGGATTCCAGTATGGGCTTGTACGCAAGTCGAATATTTGATACTTCGGCAAATTTTTTCCAGTCGCCCTCCTGCTCAATATGCCCTAAAATTACCCCTTCGATATGTGTATATGTTGAGTCGCTAAGGGTAAGTGTTAGGCTTAGCGCTCTCTCATTCCCATCTTTTATGAACCCTTGCCGTTGCACATCATGCCTTACTCCCGTAGAGTCCACAGTGAACCACATCGACGCATAGGGCTCTATAGATTCGTCGTTGGGCATTACCTTTACTTTAGCAGTTAGGCGATAAAGTCCATCATCCATTATTTGAATCTTAAAGTACAGGCTGTCCTTGTCCCCATCCCTTGGGTATACCAAGTTATCTTGTGCCTCCCAAAGATTATCGGGATCGCGAGCTGGTATTAGGTCTTCGAGTACTTCTTTATCTTGCAGCAACGCAGCCTTATGCTCGGCCTCAATATGTGCTAAGTTATTCACGACTTTGTCGAGCAATTTATCGAGCATATCTGGATTATCTAAATAATGATCAATTGTTAGCGCAAATTGTTTGTCGCTATAACCCAGTTTAGAATATATGGGTTTATAGTACTCAATGGTATCGCGCTTAGAGAATTTGTAGGAATAATGGGATGTGCTTACCACTGCATCGGTTATAAATATCTCCGAAAAGATTTTTACCATATCCTTCTCGGGTATGGTTTCGTGCTTGCAACTCGAACTACCAAAGGCAAAGATTACTAATATAACGATGAAGAGGCGAAACCGGTTTAACATAAGAACTATAAGGTTAAATAATGAATTCTGTTGCTTAGCACACAAGGCAAGCTACCGCCTGCCTTGTTGCTGAATACTTTACGGTGTTACTCTACTTGAGCTTATCGAACTTATATCCAATCATAATTTCATGCGAGCCGGCACTATGTGGTCTAAGGTCGGTTAAGGAGTAATCGAATGAGTAACCAAACAGATAGCGGCTCTGGTACTCGTAACCAAACAGAATTGCAATGCCATCCATCCATCGTAACGAAATACCTCCCCAAAACTCCTTGCGGTAGGTCAACTTTGCATTCAAGTCGACCTGAACGGGGCTGCTTATCATATACTTAACAAGCACCGAGGGCTCTATTAAAAAATCGCGATTGAGCGGTAGCATCATACCTCCTGTTAGCATAAAGTGCTGCCGTAGCTTATTTACACCGTAGTAGTTTACTTCCTCGTCGCCTATCATATGCGTAAGGTCAGACTCGTAGAGTTTCTGTCCCAGCAGCTGATGAGCTGAGATACCTGCAAAAAACCGAGAATCATAAACTAGAAAACCTACAGAAGCATCGGGTGTGAATATGGACTTGGTATTGGTGAACAATGCAGGATCATTCATATTAAAGCTATCGCCATACTCAAACTTTGATCCATCGGCGCGGAACATCATAAATCCAAGGGATATACCGCCTGATATCCGCAAGCCGTTCTCCGTAATCTGCATGTTGTATGAGTAGGAGAACAGCCCGCCCGAACGACTGGTTGAACCCGTAACATCATGGTAAAAGCTACCACCAAAGCCCATATCCTTCGATCCGTGCGGACCATAGGCACTAATGCTGTAGGTTTGGGGATAGTCTTTTAATCCAACCCATTGAAAACGGTTGTTGTAACGCATTTGGTAGTAGTTAAAAGTACCCCCCACAGCCGGATTGATAATATATGTATTGAACATATACTGTGTAAACTGTGGTAGCTGCTGGGCTTTCGCTTCGGAAAACATCAGAAGGAATACCACACTGGCTATTAACGCTATCCTTTTCATATCTTTTAATTTACTCAATCTGCAAAATAGTACTACCTAATAATTGTAACCGATCCGGAAATGGGTTCCCACTTGCTGGTTCCCTCCACGTTGAATTTAATAACGTAGTAGTAGGTTCCGAATGGAAGTTCTTTTCCATTCCTGTTTTTACCATTCCACCCACGAGAGGCATCTCCCCCTTTGGCCGACCATACCTGGTAACCCCAGCGATTAAATATCTTAATCTCAAGATTTGGGAAAACATCAGAATATGGTATAGTCCAAGTGTCATTAATCCCGTCGTTGTTGGGTGAGAAAACATTGGATGTTCTAACCCTATCGAGGATTCGGGCCTTAAGATTTACCTCTTCTATACATCCGTACTCCGATTGAGCCAAACCAACAATGGGTATATACTGCTCAGCTTTACCCGTAATTGTATTCCTAATTTGGCCAGTTAAGTAGTTCTCATACGTTCCACTAGTAAACTTCATAACCGAGGCCTTCTCATTGGTTGGGTTAAAGAAGTCGGCCGGGGTCCAGCTGTAACTCAATGAATAGTCCGCATTATGAGTATACATTTCAATAGAATACTCCGTGTCGGAAAGAATTGATATTACCGTTGAATCTCCATCACTGGCAGGATCTTCAGGGTCTATCCTAAATGCATCCAGATCGGAGTCGGCAAAGAATGGGTGCGATTCCCTGTCGACAAATGGCCCAATGCGAGGGTAAACCGATACGGTTGCCTCGGCAGACTCTACACATCCAATGTCGCTGATAACATCTACACGGTATAGCGTAGTGTTACTAAGCGGTGTAGTAGTATAAGGATTCTCACGCTCAAACCGTTGTTCGGGATTATCGGTCACATTTGTCCACTGGAAGGTGGGAGAGCTAATGCTATTTTCCGATTCTATAACAGCCCTAAGCATCGCCTGATCCATATAGCAGTAGTTATCCTTACCCACATCAATTGTTACATCAAATCGGTTGTCCTCATCATACGGAATGTTAAACTCCTCCTTCTCCTCACAACCTAACTTGTCGGTTATCACGGCATAATAGCCAGTTGCCGAACGACCCAGCAAACTCCAACTATTATCCTTGTTTTCAAGATGCTCGTCATTTTGGGTTCTATACCACTTCAGTGTGAACTCGTTCTCTTCCCCCTCGTTAAGGCTAAATATTCCATTACCTCCGGTTAAATCTGAAATAATTATGCCTCCATTTGCATTGACACCATCGAAAACCTTACAATCGGCTGTGTCGTAAGCAAAAGTAATATCAATTGGAGGTGGGCCTGGCACTACAACCTCTTTGGTAGCCACACAGTTATTCCTGTCGGTAACAGTAATCTCATACGTACCAGGTGTTGGATACTCTAGGTTCAGCGTTTGTTCGCTGTAGGTTTGCCAGTTGTTTGTCCACTGATAGGTATAATCGGGTACCCCACCATTTACCTGCATGTAAACTATTTCATCGCCACCTACACCTACTGTATCGTAATGGCATATACGATCGGTTATATTGGAAGTTAGCATAGATATCTCTATTGGCTCTGGCTGATTAACAACAAACCTATTGCCATCGGTAAAGATATGTTCGCATCCATCGGCATCGGTAATAAACAGTTCGTATGCACCAGCAGGTAATTTTGAGAATATTCCATTATTGTTTTCGTTCTCGTACCCTTCGGGCAATGCACCTTCTATGCGGTAGGTTAGGGCTGAGTTTCCTGTTGCCCAAACCGATATTTCGCCTGTACTATCGGCATAACAATTCACATCGTAAACATGTAAGCTAGAGATGGAAATTGGATCGGGATAATCAATGGCTACCTCTTCGATGTGCTCACAACCATTGGCGTCGGTAATGCTAAAGGTATAGGTTCCTTCGAGCAAACCGCCAACAACATTACCCCTAGGAGTTAGGGTTTCACCCTCTTGCCATGAAATATCATATAATCCATCGGCAAATGGTGTTCCTCCGGTTATGGTAAAGGTAACTTCACCCACAGCATCGGTAGTGTAGCAGGTAATTGGCGAAACGGTATAGGTTACCTCAATAAGGTCGGGCTGCCCTATGGTTATCGATGCGGTATAATCGGCACCTTCGGCAGTTACAGCTTCCAAAATATAAGTTCCCGCAGGAAGTCCTTTGTAACGACCTTCCTCCTCGTTATACTTGTCGACCATATAATCAGAGATATTGTTACCATCGCTATCGGTCCACTGACGCTCAATTGTAGATAATGGATCAGTTACACCATACACCTCATTCACTGTAATGGTTCCATCTTCACTACCAAAGCAAAGCGCATCGGTAGCTGAGAGTGTGAACGAGTACTGGGTTAGGGTGATGGTTTCGCTATCGATACAACCATTTTTATCTGTTGCAATTACCATATACTCACCTACTGGCAAGTTATCGAATACAGGTAGATCTGAACTAGCGTAGAGCACCCAACCTGAACCATCGTCTATGTGTAACTCGTAGCTATAGGGTTGCGTTCCACCCGTGCTTGTAATATCTATTCTGCCATCGCTAGTACTGATAGAGGTTGGTAAGGTACCAGCCAAACTAATTGTGAATGGGTCTGTGGGCTGATCAATGTTAACGGGTTGATCCCAAGTAACAATACAACCATTATCATCCCTAGCAGAAACCGTGTAACTATTGGCAGTTAAGCCAGTGAAAATACTCTCGGTTTGCCACTCACCTTCGTCAAGTCGGAATTCAGGAGTACCTGTTGCACCACTTATGGTAACCTCTATTTCACCAGAGTTTTCACCAAAACAGCTTACATTGGTTAGTGTAACATTATCAATTGATAGAGTTGTTGCGGGATTAATCACCGACTGAACCAATGGAATGGTACAACCATTGGCATCAACAACTTCTATGCTGTAGGTTCCATCAATTAAATCAATAAACTGAACGGAGGCATTATCAATAGCCGTTTCCACAACCGTGCCGCTAGCATTGTAAAGTGTAAATGTGTATGGGGCTGTGCCTCCTTCTGCGTTAACATCGAGAGTACCAGTTGTTGAAACGCCGGAAGGATCGCAAGTTGGATGAGTTGCAACAGGAGTAAGAACTATTGGATCAACCTGATCGTTAATTACAATATCCTCTTCAGTTTCAGTACAGCCATTGTAATCCTCTACTTGTAACGAATATGTTCCTCCCTCAAGATCGCTAAATGTTACCTCAACATTGGCATTGGCCACTGTTGTCTCCATTACGGTTCCATCTTTAAGCAATGTGATGTTGTAGGGTTCAGTTCCCTTATCGGCCAACACAACTATTGATCCTACATCGTCACTACATAAAGGATTGTTAATAGTAACGGATATATCGAGCGCCTCGGGTTCCGAAATAGTAATCTCATCAGAGTAAATGGGACCACAGCTCAAATCGTCGGTTATTTCTACCACATAATCGCCTGCAGGTAAATTGGTAAATACGCCACTGCCTACTTGCGCTGCTCCAACGGCTACTCCTCCAGTAGTTAGGGTATAGTATAAATCGCCTGTACCACCCGATGCGCTTAGTGATATTTGTCCATCTGCAGAACCATTGCAAGTTATGTCATCTACAATAATTGAGTTTACATCAATTGCTATTGGATCGGGTTCGTCGATATTGAACGAGGCGGTTGTTTTGGGTCCACAACCATTTGCATCCTCAACGGCAATGTAAAGATTATAACCAGCAACAAGGTTGGTAAAAGTTACTTCAGCAGCATCGGTAAGGGTTGCTAACTCAGCATCATTATCGTCGAATAGGGTGAATATATATGGGGCAACTCCACCACTTGCCGAAACGGTTACCTCGCCATTGCTTTGACCAAAGCAGGTAACATCTTGTACCACTGGCGCTGCAATTAGCAATGGGTCGGGCATAGTAATCTCTAGCAATCCTGATGTTGCTGGTCCACAACTCCAACGATCGTTAATTACAACCTCATAACGATTATCGGGAGCAAGATTTGTAAACTCAACCCAGGTATTATATCCAATGTCCGTAAATTGAGATTGCTCAACCCCATCGAGAAGCAGTGAGATGGTGAAAGGTGCTGTTCCCCCTGTTGCGCGAGCCTTGATTGAGCCTACGTCGCCATCATCGGCACAAGTAATGCTGGTAATATCAATTTCTACACCTAGCTCATCTGGGCTAACAATCTCGATATCGTATGTATCATTACAGCCATTTTCTCCCTCAACAACTATTGTATAATTTCCATCGCTTAGCCCAGTAAATGTATTGTTATTAATTTGCGGACCGTAAACAATGGTAGCATCAGCATCTTCAAACCAATAGGTTAAATCGCCTCCACCGCCTGTTGCAGTAATAACTACCTCGGCATTGTTGTTGCCAAAACAACTGCTATTGGTAAGGTCTATCTCGGTAATGGAAACAGGGATAGGTTCGTTTACAACAATATCAGCAGAAATAATTTGGTTACAAACAGAGTTATCGTCGGCTATTACGTAGTATGTTCCTGGCTCCAAACCAGTAAATGTAACCGGGTCTGTATCTGTAGCCTCAATAGGAAGACCTATTGGGTTATCCAAATCATCATAAAGAGTATAGGTATAAGGAAGATTGCCACCCGATGCCTGAACCTCGATAGAGCCAGCATTGGGATTATCGCAACGTCCGTGCTTAACATCAACTACGCTAAGATTCAGCTGCTCGTAAACGGTAACAGTTACAGCTAAATTATCTTGACTCTCACAGCCTTCGGCTGTTTGTGTTGCGTAATAGGTTTCGCCGTCAACCAACACATAATCACTAGCCAACACGTTGCCAACGGGAGCATCGAACCAAGTAATACCCTCGCCTGTAACAGCAATATCGGCAATGGTTGCACCATTGCAAAACTCTTGGTTGGTATCGCCTGTTGGAGGTGCTGTTTCAATTTCGATCACTTCGACTTCATTTTCCGAAACCGTACCAATGCAGTTCGCATCACTAACTGAAACAATGGTAAACACACCCTTTGTTGCATCGTTATGGGTGAATCTATCCAAAGGCCAACCATTGATTGTGCGAGACTCCGTTCCGGCCATATAGGTAAAAGTCCATGGCCCGTTTCCAGTGAAGTCAATCCAAACATTAATACCCGTTGGATCTTCTCCCACACAGTACTGGCCACCACCGCCAATGGTCGCTGTAGGCAACTCGTTTACTGTAATGCTGCCCGTGGTAGAAACCATTCCGCACCCCCCCGTGAGGTTCACGGTGTAGTTGAATACCCCGTCCACAGTTGGTGTTCCGCTGATGGTGACCACGTCGGCCGCCCAGCTGCCAGTAACCCCGTCGGGAAGGTCGGCGAAGGTGGCCCCGGTGGCCCCGGTGGTGGCGTAGGTAATATCCACAATGGGCTCACCGATACAAACGGCCTGCGCATCGGTTCCAACTGCTGAGGTGAGCGTGATGGTGTTGTTGGGGTTGACGGTCATGGTTCCCGTTGTGGAGATCGTGCCGCATCCCCCCGTGAGGTTCACCGTGTAGCTGAATGCTCCAGCCTCAGTGGGCGCGCCGCTGATGGTGACCACGTCATCCGCCCAGCTGCCAGTAACCCCTGCAGGAAGGCCAGTGAAGGTCGCTCCGTCTGCCCCGGTGGTTAAGTAGGTAATATCTTCTATGGGCTCATCGATACAAACGCTCTGATTATCTGTTCCCACGGCAGAGCTCAGGGTGATGGTGTTGTTGGGGTTAACGGTAATGCTTCCAGTAGTTGAAACAGTTCCGCATCCTCCGATTAGATTTACGGTGTAGTTGAAGACACCATCCTCGGTGGGCGTGCCGCTGATGGTGACCACGTCGGCAGCCCAGCCGCCGGTAACCCCTGCAGGAAGACCTGTAAAGGTCGCTCCGTCTGCTCCGGTGGTGGCATAGGTTATGTTCACAATGGGCTCGTCGACACAAACGATTTGCGCATCGGTTCCCGCTGCTGAGCTCAGGGTGATGGTGTTGTTGGGGGTTACGGTAATGGTTCCATTAACAACAAGCACCCCACATTCACCCGTTCCCGTCACAGAGTAAACAAAAATACCCGATTCGCTAGGTGTGCCAGAAATAGTAATTAATTGTTCATCTTCATTCCAACTACCAGTTACTCCCGCAGGAAGATCATCGAAGGTTACTCCCGAAGTATTTGTTGTGGAGTAGGTAATATCCACAATAGTTTCATCGATACATACAGTTTGATCGTCACTCCCTACTCCTGATGTAAGGGTAACGCCAGGTGCAGGAATTTCGATCACTTTGACTTCATTTTCCGAAACCGTACCAACGCAGTTCGCATCACTAACTGAAACAATGGTAAACACACCCTTTGTTGCATCGTTATGGGTGTATCTATCCAAAGACCAACCATTGATTGTGCGAGTTCCCATTTCAGCCATATAGGTAAAGGTCCATGGCCCGTTTCCTGTGAAGTCAATCCAAACATCAACACCCGTTGGATCTTCTCCCACACAGTACTGGCCGCCGCCGCCAATGGTCGCGGTAGGCAGCTCGTTTACCGTAATGCTGCCCGTGGTTGAAACGATACCGCATCCCCCCGTGAGGTTCACGGTGTAGTTGAATACCCCGTCCACAGTGGGTGTTCCGCTGATGGTGACCACGTCGGCCGCCCAGCTGCCGGTGACCCCGTCGGGAAGGTCGGCGAAGGTGACCCCGGTGGCCCCGGTGGTGGCGTAGGTAATATCCACAATGGGCTCACCGATACAAACGGCCTGCGCATCGGTTCCAACTGCTGAGGTGAGCGTGATGGTGTTGTTGGGGTTGACGGTCATGGTTCCCGTTGTGGAGATCGTGCCGCATCCCCCCGTGAGGTTCACCGTGTAGCTGAATGCTCCAGCCTCGGTGGGCGTGCCGCTGATGGTGACCACGTCGGCCACCCAGCTGCCGGTGACCCCTGCTGGAAGGCCAGTGAAGGTCGCTCCGTCTGCCCCGGTGGTGGCGTAGGTAATATCTTCTATGGGCTCATCGATACAAACGGTTTGCGCATCGGTTTCCGCTGCTGAGGTGAGCGTGATGGTGTTGTTGGGGTTGACGGTGATGCTACCCGTGGTGGAGATCGTTCCGCATCCCCCCGTGAGGTTCACCGTGTAGCTGAATGTTCCATCCTCGGTGGGCGTGCCGCTGATGGTGACCACGTCGGCAGCCCAGCCGCCGGTAACCCCTGCTGGAAGATCATCGAAGGTTGCACCTGTAGCACCTGTTGTAGCGTAGGTAATATCAACAATGGCCTCATCGATACAAACGGTCTGATTATCCGTCTCTGCTGCTGAGCTCAGGGTGATGGTATTGTTGGGGGTTACGGTAATGGTTCCCGTTGTGGAGATTGTTCCGCATCCACCAGTGAGATTCACGGTGTAGTTGAAAATTCCGTCTACGGTAGGCGTGCCGCTGATGGTTACCACATCGGCTGCCCAGCTGCCAGTGACTCCGGTAGGAAGGCCAGCAAAGGTTGCCCCGGTAGCACCAGTTGTTGCATAGGTAATATCTTCTATAGGCTCATCAATACAAACGGTTTGCGCATCGGTTCCCGCTGCTGAATTAAGGGTAATAGTGTTTTCGGGGTTAATGGTAATGCTTCCAGTAGTGGAAACAGTTCCGCATCCTCCGGTTAGATTTACCGTGTAGTTGAATAGTCCATCCTCAGTGGGCGTGCCGCTGATGGTGACCACGTCGCCAACCCAGTTGCCGGTGACTCCGGTAGGAAGATCGTCGAAGGTTGCCCCGGTAGCACCAGTTGTTGCGTAGGTAATATCCACAATAGGATCACCAATACAAATAGTTTGTGCATCGGTTCCTCCTGCTGATGTTAGTGTAATCGTGTTATCGGGTGTAACAGTAATGGTTCCTGTTGTTGAGATCGTTCCGCATCCTCCCGTTAGGTTCACGGTGTAGTTGAATACCCCGTCCACAGTTGGTGTTCCGCTGATGGTTACCACATCGGCTGCCCAGCTGCCAATGACTCCGGTAGGAAGATCGTCGAATGTTGCCCCGGTAGCACCAGTTGTTGCGTAGGTTATATCTTCAATCGGCTCATTTATACAAACAGCCTGCGCATCGGTTCCCGCTGCTGAAGTAATGGTAATAGTGTTTTCGGGGTTAATGGTAATGCTTCCAGTAGTGGAAACCGTTCCGCATCCTCCGGTTAGATTTACGGTGTAGCTGAATGTTCCATCTTCAGTGGGCGTGCCGCTGATGGTGACCACGTCGGCCACCCAGCTGCCGGTGACCCCTGCTGGAAGGCCTGTGAAGGTCGCTCCGTCTGCCCCGGTGGTGGCATAGGTTATGTCCACAATGGGCTCGTCGACACAAACGGTTTGCGCATCGGTTCCCGCTGCTGAGCTCAGGGTGATGGTGTTATTGGGGGTTACGGTAATGGTTCCCGTTGTGGAGATCGTTCCGCATCCACCAGTGAGATTCACGGTGTAGTTGAATGTTCCATCTTCAGTGGGCGTGCCGCTGATGGTGACCACGTCGACCGCCCAGCTGCCAGTAACCCCTGCAGGAAGGTCATCAAAGGTGGCTCCGGTAGCTCCGGTGGTTGCATAGGTAATATCAACAATGGCCTCATCGATACAAACGGCCTGATTATCCGTCCCTGCTAACGAGTTCAGGGTGATGGTGTTGCTGGGGTTGACGGTAATGGTTCCAGTAGTGGAAACAGTTCCGCATCCTCCAGTTAGATTTACCGTGTAGCTGAATGTTCCATCCTCGGTGGGCGTTCCGCTGATGGTGACCACGTCATCCGCCCAGCTGCCGGTAACCCCGTTGGGAAGGTCGGCGAAGGTGGCTCCGGTGGCATTAGTGGTAGAGTAGATAATATCCTCTATCGGTGAGTTAATACAAACAATTTGCCCATCGGTACCAGCAGCAGAAGTCAAGGTGGCAGCTGGTAGTGGATTTTCAGTTACTGTAACAACATTAGATGAAACTGTTCCTGTACAGTTCGCATCACTAACTGAAATAAGAGTAAATTCTCCTGCAGAGGCATCCTCATGGGTAAACCTTGCTAATGTCCAGTTATTAATTGTACGAGTTTCTGTTCCAGTTTGGTATGAAAAACTCCAAGGTGAATCACCGGTAAAGTCGATCCAAACATCAACGCCTGTTGGGTCGTCGCCCTCGCAGTATTCACCACCGCCATCAATTGTTGCTGTGGGCAAATCGAGCACTGTGATATCAACAAAATATTCGTTGGCACATTCACCTCCATCTGGAGTAAAGGTGTAGCGCGTAACTCCTGCTGAAATGGTTGAAATTTCTTCAGGATCCCAAGTTCCAGTATATCCATCATCGGAAGTAGTGGGGAGGCTCACCGGAGTTTCTCCTACGCAGTAGGAAGTGGGTGTAATATTAAAAATAGGGTCAACATTATCGTTAACGGTTACGGTTACGTCATCAGTATCTGAGCAACCTCCTAATCCAACAGTTACGGTATAAGTAGTTGTGGTTGATGGATTGGCTATGGGGTTGTAGATATTGGGATCGCTCAGGCCAGCAGTGGGTGACCAAGAGTATGTAAAAGGAACAGAATAATTACCGGCAAGTTCAATATCATCAATATCCCAAGAGTTTATCGCATTACTATTTCCTCTATAGGTAAACGATATATAGAAACTTGTTCCATCCAATTCACTGAGATCCACTGACAAAGTCTCTGGTTCAATATTCCCTTGGATATTATATTCCCATCGACTTGTCCAAGTGAAACCATCATATGATGTTTCTACCAGGATTCGATATGATCCGGAAAAGAAATCAAGAGTTTGATTAAAAGATAATTCCAAATCCTGATAATTTGTAGTGTTAATTAGTGGGGTTATCAGTCTTGCTGTTTGAGATGTAAAGAATGGGAAAAAGTAGAAAGTCATTTCAGGTGCAGCGCCACCAGCATTAGATGTATTTGAAACTCCCCAATTAGAATGGGTTCTGTTCCATCCAGCGGGGATATTTCCGCTACCGACCCCATCAAAGTTCTCGCTGAAGAGCACATTGTAACTCGATGGTCCATCGGCAGAAGCAACAAGCTGAGTGCTCTCCCCCTCACATATAGAAACATCTGGCCCAGCATCTACATTCTGTGGTGCCTCGTTTACGCTAATGCTCATTGAGGTTGTGGTGGCACACTGCCCGGCATCGGGCGTAAAGTTATAAGTTGTTGTTCCTGCTGTAGCGGTAGAAATGGTTGCTGGGCTCCAAGAACCGGTAATTCCGTTAGTTGAAACTCCGGGCAAGGCATCGGCCACATCGCCAAGGCAGTATGGCCCCAGCTGATCGAAAGTGGGTACGGTTGGTTCGGTCACTTCAATGGTACCAGAAGCATTGTCGCCAAGACACCCACCAGAACCATCAACTGTTACAGTGTAGTTAAATGTTCCGAACTCGGTTGGCGGACCGCTTATGGTATAAGTAGTGCCCGACAGTGATCCGCTTACCCCAGCAGGTAAGCCGGCTACATTAACAGCGCCAAAATCGCCAGTAATGGAATAAACAATATCAGTAATGCTCTCATCTTGACAAACCGTTTGATTATCGTTAGCCGATGTAAGCGTAATTACGGCATCGGTACAAGTTATGGGGTCTTCCAAAATTATACCTGTAACCGATGCGCTAGTACAGCTGGCATTGTCGGTAACATATACGGTATAATTACCAGCACTAAGGCCTGTAAACTGGTATGTTTCAGCACCTGTTGATACTGAATTAGCTACGGGGTTTCCCAAATTATCGGTTAGAAAGTAAACATAATTGGGTGTGCCCGAGCCAGCAACAAGGTTAACGGTAATTGTTCCCTCTGATCCTCCTGCTGTAGTAGGATCGGTGTGAGAGGTGCTTTCAATTACGGGTGCTCCTGCAGCGGCATTCACCGTAACGGTTGTTGGTGCAGATATGCACAGCGGATCGGCCACCAAGCGAACTGTGACATCATAATCGCCGGGTGCAACATCAGCGAACGTAGTTGATGATTGGTAGGTTGAACCATCAATACTATACTCGTACTCGATACCAAGAGGCGATGTTATTTCAATGGAACCACCATCAGCACAGGTTGCATCGGTAGTTGTTGCGGTGGGGGCTGCAGGTGTAGATGGTGCTGGGTTGATTGAAACTGACTTGCTGTTTAAGCAAGAATTATCAGATTTTCTTCTTACAAAAATTGTGTAGATATTATCGGCGGCAAGCCCTGAAAAGGTTGTTGCATCTTGCCAAGGGCCCATTATATTTCTTGCGTACTCTAAGTCGATCCCCGTTGGGCTTAGAACTTCAATTGTAGCGGTTGACTCAGCACAAGTTGGTTGCGTAACATCTAATGTTGGCTCCGCAAGGGGTGTTGGAGGTGGGTTTATTGTGACAACATCGGTAAGGAAACAATCGGTATGTGAGGTTATTTTTACGCTGATATCATAGTTGGCATCGGAGAGCCCTTCAAATAGAGGGCTTGCCTGATATGTAGATCCACCATCAACACTGTATTCGAAACTGTACACGCCCTTATCATCGACAGGTGAGTCAATCTCAATTGTTCCTGTGTTTACGGCACATGTTGGTTGGGTAACCGTATAGCCAAGCACATCAGGTTCTTTTACTGATATCGATTTGCTAACAACTTCAACAGGAGCCGTTAGCTTAATTACGGTTACAGTGTGACTACCGCTTGTAATGCTAACATTACCATCGCCTTCGTTAGGGAATAAAACTGTTGTTTTGGGTAGGGTTATTACTCTAAAATCGGTTGTTCCTTCGTCAGTGTTCTCCCACTGCACATAGTAATTACCTGCAACCATTCCCGACACGCTAACGGTTATCTGTCCATCGTTGCCATTGGGACATGATATATGCTGATCAACAGTATTGTCAATGCCTACCTGTGCCATTGACAGAATGGATATGGTAAGGAGTTTACCAATCAGGAGTGAATATCGAAGGAGTGATGTCATAGCGCTTTTATTAAAATATAACTAAATCGAAAGTACCCAACTAAAGATCCAACACGAGTTACTCTGGTTTTACCTCAACAGAATAAGTTTGAGAGCAGGTTGTTTTTTCCGATGTAATCGTTACAATCAATTTGTAAGTCTTAGCAATTAGATTTTTGAAAATAGGTGCCTCTTGAAAATTTTCTCCATTATCGAGGCTGTAGCTGTAGCTATAAAAGTCATCGGGATTAACTGTCTTAACCCTAATTTCACCGTTAGCAATGCCTTTTTCTTGATTGACAACATTAACCTCAACAGAACCTGGTTGTTTGATGTTTATGGAAGAAGTCTTACTGTCAATATTTTTAACATCGGATGCGTCAACTACAGTAATAACATACTCACCAGCTGAAATAGGTAATTGCTTTTGACCATCAACAGGAAATGTGATAGCCGATGGAGCCCCCTTTACCACAACAATATCGTTCTCTTTAGTTGCATTATTTTCCCATTGGACAATGATATTCCCCGATCGACCAGCAATAATATCGATGATAATCTGGGCGTCTGTACCTGCTTCGCAAGAGGTGTGCTTAACACTTGTCTCAAAGGCAAGCTGGGCCATTACCCCGAAAGAGGCATAGAGCATAATACCGAACAAAATGGTTTTGCGTAGAAGTTCTTTCATAACGTATGTATTTTCAATTTCTTAGTTCAATGCTTGGTGTAATCAGACCTCTTGCTTCTAAATGTTTTGTACGGAAAATATAAATATAGCTAGATTTTTTTTGACAAAACACCCATATTAACAGGCGAAAGTAACTTTTTTTTTATTTATTCTCAAAAACATCGCCCTAAAAATTAAGACTTTAGAGAAATAGAAGGGAGAAAAAGTAAATTAAACAGCAACCCAAACCTTAGTGCTTCGCGTCGTGATCTCATTAACAATGCTTTATATATTGGTACAAATAGTTTCTTTTTTTACGCATTTAGCACATAAAAGGTTAGTAACAGAACAACACTCTCGGTAATCATTTTAAAAAATTAAATAATACAGCCAAAGTGCATTACGCACTTCAATATTTACAAATATTAAGCCATATCAGCTAAATATCTATTTGTTTGACGAGTGCGTAAATTGAGGGGGTAAACGTGTGCCCGAAAATGGGCAGCATCGGGTTTAAGAGAAATACGAATTGTGGCTATAAAGGGGTTGTTTTAACCTAAAACCTAGTCAAACGCTCAAAAATTAGGCTATTAATTCCAGAGTAAAAGGGAGAATCCTTAGAAGTTTAAAACCCTCTGGATGCACCTCAACCTGTAGCGGTATAATCTCGACACCCGCCGTAGCTGCCTTTTGCAGCAATTGAGCATACTGGGGGTCGATACCCCAAGCGGGAGCAAAACGATTTACATCAATGCGTTGCACCACGTAGAGCATTACGGCTCGCATTCCGCTTTGTTTCACTTTGATAAGCGTTTCCAAATGCTTCTGCCCACGGGTGGTTTGTGCATCGGGGAAAAGGGCAAAATCGTCTTCCTTCATGGTAACATTCTTCACCTCAACAAAACATTTTTCCGTGTCGTTCTCAGCAAAAATATCGAAACGGCTATCGCCAAAGGTAACCTCGCGCTTCACATGTTGATACCCCTCAAGACCTGGAATTTTGCCATTCTTTATCCATTCAAATGCCAGCATATTTGGCATCGATGTGTTTATACCTACCCAGTTCCCATCAATCAATATCATCTCCCAGGTAAATTTTGTTTTTCGCTTTGGGTCGTTCACTGGCGACAAAAAAACCTCAGCTCCCTCCTCTAAGCAACTTTTCATTGAGCCCGAATTTGTACAATGCGCCGTAACCATATCGCCATTATCGAGGGTTACATCGGCCAAAAATCGCTTATAGCGTTTTACTAGCCGACCGTGTATCAAGCTGCTTGGGAAAGAAATATGCATAGTAAACTGCTAGGTTTTATTTAATTATCAAGATGAATATACTTCATAAACAGGTTCTTAACACCCTTAGGCTCCCCAATTATTGTTATTATATCGCCTTCCTCAAGTTCAGTATCCCCTTTTGGTGTGATAATCTTTTCGTTACGCTGTACCATAGCCACCAGCACATCGTGAGGGAAACGAATCTCCTTAAGCATCTTTCCAATTAGCTCCTCGGTGGAGCTAGCTTTTACGAGCTCTAGGGTAATATACCTATCGTTGTGAAGCAGGTATTCTTTCATCTCCCGCTCATTGCTGATCTCACAGATGGTTTCAACAAATTTTTCGCGCTCAACAATATCCATAATACGCGAAAGCAACCTAAGCTGGAGCTTGGGGTTATCCATTGGACTCATAAGCACAAAAAATACCCGAATGTTATCTTTTGATGATATCTCGCCCTTTTCAACAGGTTTCTCTACTCCCACCTCGGATGTAATAATGTGAAGAACTGGGGTTTTAATGTCGTTGTACTTACCATGCAGGATAGATACCCTGGGAATAACCAGAGCAGGGTCGATGGCTGTTACTTCAAGTAGCTCTTGCTTAATCTCTTGTGAGGTGTGGTTTTCAATTCGATTGGCCAGCTGGCTCGACACCCGGCCAACCAACTCTTTAAAGGAAATGGGTTGCTCCTTAAGCTGGGTTATCTGAGCCTGAACCACCACTTCATCAAACGGATCGCCCTCGCGCAATCCTTTCTCTTTTAAGATGAAAAGGAATTCGTTCTCGAGCCCAATATGCTGCTTTTGTCCCAGCAAAGCAAACCAATGGTAAATGGCGCCCTCGCGCTTAACGTATTTTCGGGTGTAGTAGTGATACCATATCATGGCAAAAAACACAACTGCAAATGTAAAAACTGCAGGGCCCCAGCCCATGTAAATAATAAGCACCAGCGATGTTAAAATGCCAAAGACTTGCATCCACGGGAAAAGCGGTGAGAGGTAACCCGGATCGTAGGTTTGGATACGGCTATTTCGCATCACAATCACAGCAAAGTTAATCAGAATACATATAACCAGCTGAAAAGCGCTTGCCATTTTTGCAATTCCCTCTTCGCTAAGGACTAAAATAAATATCAGCATTAGAACTGATGTTGCCAATATGGAGTAAATTGGGGTTCGATAGCTGTTTAGGCGGGTAAAAAAACGAGGGATAACCCTATCGCGGGCCATGGCCATTGGGTATCGCGATGCGGCCATTAATCCCCCATTGCCAGTTGAAGCAAAAGCAGCAATAGCGGCTGCCACTACCAGCAGCCCACCATACTTAGCAGGTATCCACTTAAAAATTACCTGGGATGCGGTCCACACAGGAGTTAAGTCTTTGAAAAACTCAACCGTAGGCAAAACACCAACCATTATGAAAACCCCTACTACATATATTATTGTAGTAACAATAAGCGAAAGTATCATTCCCAAAGGAATATTTCTCTCGGGATTCTTAATCTCCTCTGCAACACTGGCCACCTGGGTAAGTCCTAGGTATGCTACAAAAACAAAACCGGCTGTTGAAAGAATCCCCTCTAAACCATTTGTGGCAAAAGGGTTAAGCTTTGTTTCAAGCAGGGTATTGGCCCCTATGCTAAATATCTCTCTTAAACCCTCAACCATAAACAGTGCTAGCACAGCTATAAGGAAAAACACCAAGAAACGCTGCAGCCCTGCTGTTTTCTTTGCCCCCAGAATATTTAAGATCATAAATACAACGGTAAGCAGCGAGGCAACTATCTTTATTGGCAAATCATAAAATATTGATGCGTAAGCACCAATCCCCACCAATGCAAAAGCTGTTTTTAGTACTAGAGCCAGATATGTTCCAATTCCACCCACCGTTCCCATCATTGGGCCCAAGCTACGATCTAGCATAAAGTACATCCCTCCGGCCCTTGGCAAAGCGGTGGACAGTTCGGCAATGCTAAACATTGCTGGCATTATAAGAACCGCTGCAACCAGATACGATATGAATACTGACGAACCGGTATGAAAAGCGGCCAAACCGGGTAGCAAGAAAAACCCTGAGCTGAACATTGCCCCTGTGCTAAGCACAAACACATCAACCAGCCCAAGCTCCTTGTTCATCTTACTATTTAATCTTAATGCCATGTTTTGCCTCTCTAATAATTAGTAATCCTTCTATTAATATAACTTTGGGGATTATTGTTCAAACGCAAAATACCTTTAGAAACTATATCCCAACGCAACGCCTGGCAGATATAAAAAATCATCGCCCAGAAAAATGGCTACAACATTTGCTTGAAAACTCAAGCCAGATTTATCAAATCGCTGAAATCGATATCCAACCTTTAATGCGGGCCCCACTGTTTGCTCAATTATAAGACCGGCCATTCCCAATTCAAAAAAATTCCGATGACCAAACAGGAGGTTTGCCTGTAGCTTTGGAGCAAAGTAGAAACCAACTAACCCAAGACCACCTCCAACACTCCCATATATTTTATCCTGATTAAATGGTACTATTCGCTCATAATTAAGGGTTACCCCCAGCGATGTGCCAAATCCTTCTATATAAATAGTGTTAAACTTGCTTTTATTCGTTTCGCACGCAGGATCTTGCGACTGTGCCCCATAGTGCAATCCAAATATCAGCAGAAGTAAAAATAGTGTCTGTTTCATCTTCTTCCCAAAAATACCAAATATAAGAGTTAATTCGATTAACCTAATTGTTGTTTGCGTTATTTCATATCTTTACATCACCGAAAAAAGAAAAATTATGGCAAAAAAACAAAAGGCAAAAAAGAACGAGGGGTTTAACAAGAATATGCTAATGAAATCAATCATGGGGATATTCTCGTCGAATCCATCGCAGAGCCTAAACTACAAACAAATAGCCAAAATATTAGAGGCAAAAGATGCAACCTCCAAAAGGTTAATCAACGAGGTGCTATACGAGCTGGCCGACCAGGGCGCGTTGCAGGAAGTCTACAACGGAAAATTTATGGTTAAAATGCTCTCGACGGCCATTGAAGGCGTTGTGGAGATGGAGACCGATGGCAACGCCCATGTTATAACAAACGACAACCAGGAGGTTTTTGTACCTGAATATAATTTGAACCACGCCCTACACGGCGATAGGGTAAAAGTAGCCGTTAGTCCCAAGCGCCGTCGCAAAATGATGGAAGCCGAGGTAGTTGAGGTGGTTGAGCGCGCTAAACGAACCTTTGTGGGCAAAATTGAGGTAGAAGCAAACTACGCCTTTGTTATAACTGACAATAAGCTCATGCCCTACGATATATTTATCCCTAAGGGTGCAATAAATAAGGCAAAAACAGGGCAAAAGGTAATTGCCCGCATAACCGATTGGCCCAAACACACCAAAAACCCAATGGGCGAGGTTGTGGAGGTTATTGGCAATCCCGGCGAGCATGAAGTAGAAATGCACTCAATCCTGGCCGAATTTGAGTTACCCTACCATTTTCCCGAGGAGCTGAATAGGCTGGCCGAAAAAATTCCTGAAAAAGCAACCAAGCAGGATATTGCCGAACGTCGCGATTTCAGAAAAATCCCGACTTTTACAATCGATCCTGCCGATGCCAAGGACTTCGACGATGCGCTCTCTATTCGTACTATTGATGAGAATACCTTTGAGGTAGGCGTTCACATTGCCGATGTTACACATTATGTAACCCCGGGCTCACCCATCGATAGCGAGGCTATTGAGCGAGCCACATCGGTTTATCTGGTCGACAGGTGTGTGCCCATGCTTCCCGAACGATTATCGAACTTCATCTGCTCCCTACGTCCCAACGAGGAGAAGCTGTGCTTCTCGGCAGTTTTTGAGATGGATAAAGAGGGAACCGTTCAAAAGGAATGGTTTGGTCGTTCTATTATCCTATCGCAGCGGCGATTCTCGTACGAAGAGGCACAGAATGTAATTGAAACCAGCGAGGGCGATATGGCAACCGAAATCCTTACGCTCAACAGCATAGCTCAGAAACTCCGCCGCAATAGGCTAAGGGCTGGTGCTGTAGATTTTGACCGGGCTGAGGTTAAGTTTGATCTTGATGAGAACGGGAAACCGCTAGGTGTTTTCTTTAAGGTACAAAAAGAGGCCAACCAGCTTATTGAGGAATTCATGCTGCTGGCCAACCGCAAGGTGGCCGAATTTATTGGAGCTTCGCGCGAGAAAACTAAGGTTAAACCCTTTGTTTATCGTATCCATGATAAGCCCAACCCCGAAAAATTCGATAATTTCCGCTCATTTGTCACCCGATTTGGATACAACGTTGAGGGTGGTACCGACAAGCAGATAAGCCGTTCGCTTAACAAGATACTAAGGGAAGTGAAAGGGAAAAAGGAGCAAAACCTTATTGAAACCCTCGCCCTTCGCTCAATGGCAAAGGCTCGCTACTCGGCCAACAACATTGGGCATTATGGTCTTGGTTTTCCTCACTACACCCATTTTACATCGCCAATCCGCCGATTCCCCGACATGATGGTACATCGGCTGCTGGCTCACTACCTCGATGGAGGTAAACCAAAGAATGAGGAGGAACTCGAACGGCTTTGTAAGCACTCAACCGATATGGAAATAAAAGCCACCGAAGCAGAGCGCGCTTCAATAAAATACAAGCAGGTTGAGTTCATGTCCGATAAGATTGGGCAGCATTTTCAAGGGGTAATTACTGGTGTTACCAGCTTTGGGCTATTTGTTGAGCTTATAGAAACTAAGTGCGAGGGATTAGTTGCGATTCGCGATTTGGACGACGATTACTACGAGTTTGATGAGGATAACTACTGCCTTGTGGGTCGACAAACCGAAAGAAAGTTTCAGCTGGGCGACGAACTTGAGGTTGAGGTTTGGCGTACTAATCTTCCAAAAAAGCAGCTCGACTTTAGGCTTATTGATAATGAGAACAATTCTTCTGAATCAACAAACCCAGGGCGTGCTCGACAATCGAGAGGGACAGGTTCATCGAGGCGGAAACCCAATGCCGATAAAACCCGAAAACACAAAGGTGTACAACGAAAAAGAAAATAACCAATGTGTCCACTCCGAAAAGTCTCAAAATGCTGATTTTCACCCTTTTTAACCCCTGACCCCTTAAGCCTGCCTGTTCGGCAGACAGGGATTTAGGGGTAAAAAGACTTTTCGGAGTGGACTCACCAATTAAATGTATAAACAATATGAGAAACTTGGCATTACTGGTTTTTGTGGCAATGGTTGTGGTATCATGCGGTTCATCAACCCAAAAAACGAATACTGAAGAATCATGCTGCTCGACAGAGAATACCCAAAAAGCCTTTCTAAAAAATCTTACATCGCTTTGCGGCAAATCGTTTAGTGGTAGCGAAACCTACACCAAAGAGGGGCGCAGCAGCTGGGCCAACAAAAAATTGATAATGCATGTAACAGTTTGCGAAAACAACAGGGTACATATTCCATTCCATATTGATGAGGATCGCTCGCGAACCTGGATGTTTATCATGGAGGAAAATGGCCTACGCTTCCGCCATGACCATCGGCACGAAGATGGAACACCCGAGGATCAAACTCTTTACGGTGGCTATGCCAACGATTCTGGTACTGCCTTTATGCAAACTTTCCCCTGGGACAACTACACCAAAGAACTACTAGCCGATGGTGTTGAGCGCATGTGGAGGGTAATTCTAGCCGAGGATTTAAGTACAATGAAGTACCAGCTACACTACGGAGGCGAGTTGGTTTTTGAGGCCGAGTTTGATCTAACCCAACCAATCTAGCTGTATTTTGTTAACGCTGTAAAGTAAAATCACCCTAATACCTTGTAGAATAATCATTAATTACATTAGCCACATCATGAAACCAATTCATCTCCTCAAAACCCTTCTAGCTGCAGCTTTTATTGCAGTTGGTTTTAACTCATTTGCCATTGAGTTTAACTCTGGAACCCTAAAGATTGCCCAGTTTAAACTCGATAATGGATTAACCGTTATCCTCAACGAGGATAATTCAAAGCCCGAAGTTTTTGGCGTGGTTGCCGTTCGTGCAGGTGGAAAAAACGATCCTGCCGATGCAACTGGCCTTGCTCACTATATGGAGCATATGCTCTTTAAAGGCACGCAGAGCCTTGGAACCATCGATTGGGAAAAGGAAAAACCCCATATCGACCGTATCTTTGAACTGTACGACGAGCTGGCGACAGCCAAAACCGAAGCCAACCGCAATGCTATTCAGATGGAGATTAACAAGGAGTCGCACAAGGCCTCGGAGTTTGCCATTCCCAACGAGCTCAGCAACCTGATTAACGAAATGGGCGGAACCAGCCTCAATGCTGGAACAGGTCCCGATTACACCGTTTACTACAACAAGTTCCCATCAAGCCAAATCTACAAGTGGATCGACCTTTACTCTCATCGATTTATCGACCCTGTTTTCAGAAGTTTTCAAGCTGAACTGGAAGTGGTTTACGAGGAGAAGAATATGTATAGCGATCAGTTCCAGTCGAAGCTGCTTGAGGATTTTCAGAAGTTCTTCTTCAAAGCGCATCCCTACGGCCAGCAGCCCCTGATCGGAACCATCGAGCATCTGAAAAATCCTTCGCTTAGGCGAATGCTAGAGTTTTACAACAAGTACTACGTTGCCAACAACATGGTTTTGGTGTTATCGGGCGATTTTGTTACCAGCGAGATAATGGCTGATATAGAGGCTAAATTTGGGAAAATCCCCGCTGGCGACGACCCCAAGCCCGTAGTTTTTAACGAAAGACCATTCAATGGGCGCGAGTTTCACGAGGCACGTATCTCGCCAATAAAACTTGGTATTCTGGGTTTTAGAACAGTTACCAAGCAGCATCCCGATTACATTGCCCTTGAAGTGGCCATGGGAATTCTCAATAATAGGAATCAAACCGGATTGCTCGATCGCCTTTCGGTTGATGGGAAGATACTAGCCGCCCAAGCCCTTTCGCTGCCCTACAACGATCACGGAGCAGCAATAATCCTGATGATTCCAAAGATTGTTGGACAAAAACTACCCGCTGCCGAAACAATGGTTTTGAATGAAATTTCGCGCTTGGCCAAAGGCGATTTCGACGATTGGATGGTTGATGCCGTAAAGAGTAGCATCTATATAGAGTTTCAAAAATCATTGGAAAACCTCGAAAATCGTGCAACTTTCCTTGCAGGAGCATTTACCTCTGGAGAATCCATTGAGGATGCTTTGGCTTACCCGCAAAAGGTTATGTCTGTTAGCAAGGATGATATTATTCGCGTGGCAAAAACTTACTTTGGCCCCAACTTCCTTGCATTCCATTCCAAGATGGGTTTCCCAAAAAAGGAGAAGATGGAAAAGCCCGGCTTTAAGCCCCTACTGGCCAACACTAACGCAAAATCGAAGTACTCCAAGCATTTCGAAACGCTCCCCTCGCGCCAAACCATGTTCACGCCCATCGATTTTGAAAAGGACATTACTCGCCACCCTATCGCTAGTGGTGTTGAGCTGCTACAGGTTCACAATCCTTTAAACGATATCTTCACACTAAATATCGAGTACAACGTGGGTAACCAGCACATCAAGCTGCTCGATCAGGCAATTGAATTGATGTCCTATGCAGGAACCGAAAAACGCGGTGTTGCCGAGCTAAAGAACGAGTTTGCCAAAATAGGCTGCTCCTACTCCATCTGGAGCAACGATAGCTACACCACCATCCGTGTCGAAGGGCTTGAGGAGAATCTTCCCAAAGCCGTGGAGCTTACTAACGAATTGATAACAAAACCTAAGCTGGAACAGGATAAGATTAAGGTGATGGTTGATGGCACCAAGGCCGATAGAAAAATGGAGCGCTCCGAGCCCGATGCAGTGGCTCAGGCACTATTCGATTTTATTCGCTTTGCCGACAAGTCATCGAGCCTAGATAGGCCAACCATGAAAGAGCTCAAAAAGTTAAAAGCCGATAACCTTACCAATGCCTTTAAGCTGGCTACACAGCATACAGCTCAAATTCACTACGTGGGAAATCTCGATACGGATATGATACAAACCCTTTTCAAATCGGGATTTGAGTTTGCTGAACAGCCCATATCGGTTAGCACTCCCGTGGTTATTCCCTCACGGATATTCAGTGAAAACACCATATTCTTCGTGAATAAGAAGAAGGCTCGTCAGAGCAAAATCTTCTTCTTTGCCAACGGCGCCGATTTCAAACCCGAAGACGCTCCATACATCGAAGCGTTTAACGAGTATTTTGGTGGTGGTTTCTCCGGTTTGGTGCTACAGGAAATCCGCGAGTACCGCTCGCTTGCTTACGGTGCGGGTGGTACGTTCCGCTTACCCCCGGTAAAGGGCAAACCTGTCGATTTTATTGGCTCTCTATCAACCCAGGCCGATAAATCGATAATC
>DDWD01000106.1 GCA_002345825.1 Bacteroidales bacterium UBA2295 | reverse complement strand
TGGTGCCATAGCTCAGTTGGTAGAGCAAAGGACTGAAAATCCTTGTGTCCCCGGTTCGATTCCTGGTGGCACCACCCAAAACCCCAACCCAATTAGGTTGGGGTTTTTTGTTATCACTAAAGCAATACTTGGGTATTGCAAAAAATATTATTTCAAAAACAGCAGCAACAACAACTAATACTTTAGAAAATTTACCCCAAAGTAGCAAACTCGTATTTTAGAGTTATAAAACGGACTAAAGCACGGCTTGCCATTAACATAATTTGAAAAAATATTTTGCCTTTGGTATTATAATTGTAAATTTATGAGCTTAATATTCCACCTTGAAATCGCATAATAGAATTATAACATATGAAAGCAATCAAATCAGTTTTACCAATTATTACTATACTATTCTTTTTAACCTCATGCGGTGTGCAAAGAGTTGCTGTTGGCAATTACGAAAGCACTGATTGTAAAACCAAACAACATACCGAGGGTAAAGACATCTCCCTTTTCTGGGAAATGGTTCCCGTAAGAACTACCGAGAAAAAAATTAACATCACCGACTATGAAAAGGTTGTGAAAAGAGATTTTTTCGACACCGTTATATTTTACGGAACTGCTGGCATCTTCTCTTTTAAAACGGTAAAGATTAATGTAAGGGATTGCGAAGCGGAATAATCAGTCGCATCATCTTACATCATATACTCAACCAACTTCATTCTCATTTTAGGGTTGTGAATTATACATAGCGAGCACGCCACTCTGTTTGCTTAAATCTATATTGAATATCCTGCCGCTTGTAACATCCATTGAAATAGCAACATAGTTAAACCAAAACTATTCCCAATCTATTCCTCAATTAGTGCAAATAGATTTGGAATAAAAATCTTAACTTTGCAGCAATTTTAATAAGGATATGAGCGAAAACACCATACTATCGAAACTGGAAGGACTACGGCAAAAATTCGAGGAGGTTGGTCAGCAGATTACCGATCCAGCCGTTATGGCCGATATGAAACGATACGTTAGCCTGAACAAGGAGTATCGTGAGCTAGAGCCAATTGTTGAGGCCTACGACAAATTTAAAAACATACTAAGCAATATTGCGTCATCTAAAGCAATGCTCAACACCGAAAAGGATGAGGAGATGCGAGAGATGGCCAAAATGGAAATTGAAAGCCTTGAGGAAGAGCAAGAGCAGCTTGAGACTGAAATAAAGCTTTTGCTTGTTCCCGCCGACCCTCAGGATGGCAAAGATGCCGTTCTTGAAATTAGAGCGGGAACGGGTGGCGATGAGGCAAGCATTTTTGCAGGCGATTTGTACCGTATGTACACCAAGTTCATTGAGCGCAAAGGATGGAAATACGATGTTACCCACTTCTCGGAGGGTACTGTAGGTGGATATAAAGAAGTTGTGCTAAATGTAAAAGGCAAGGGCGTTTACGGCATACTTAAATACGAGTCTGGAGTACACCGCGTGCAGCGCGTTCCTCAAACCGAAACGCAAGGCAGGGTGCACACTTCAGCTGCTACCGTGGCAGTACTCCCCGAAGCCGAAGAATTTGACATCGATTTGAGAACAGAAGATATCCGTAAGGATACTTTCTGCGCATCGGGTCCCGGGGGCCAAAGCGTTAACACCACATACTCGGCCATTCGCCTTACGCACATACCATCGGGTATTGTTGTGCAGTGTCAGGATCAAAAATCGCAGCTTAAGAACTACGACAAAGCGCTAGCAGAACTAAGAACTCGACTATACAACCTTGAGTACCAAAAGTACCTCGATGAGATATCATCGAAACGAAAAACAATGGTATCAACTGGCGACCGCTCGGCAAAAATCAGAACCTATAACTACCCACAGGGCAGGGTTACCGACCATAGAATTAACCTTACGCTCTACAACCTTTCGGCAATAATTGACGGCGAAATTGATGAAATAATTGAGAAACTACAGATGGCCGAAAATGCAGAAAGGCTCAAGATGAGTGAGGTGTAGCCTGAGAAACATTGTAAAAGTCCAAGGGTTATAGGCTTATGATGTGAGTATCAAATACAAATAGCAGCTTTTTTAATTGGCAAATCAGATATGAATGCATCGCAACTTTTTGAGCAAATAAAGCTGAAAAAAAGCTTCCTTTGCGTTGGCCTTGACACCGACCTCAACCGGATTCCCGAATTTCTTCTTTCCAAAGAAGATCCAATTTTTGAATTCAATAAGGCTATTATTGATGTTACTGCCGAATTTGCCGTGGCTTACAAGCCAAACTTGGCCTTTTACGAGCAGTACGGTGCTACTGGTTGGACTAGCCTGCAAAAAACAGTAAAGTATATTCGTACAAAGCACCCCAACATCTTCACCATTGCCGATGCTAAACGAGGTGATATTGCCAACACCTCACGAATGTATGCCCGGACATTCTTTAACAACTTAGATTTTCATGCCATCACCCTTTCGCCCTACATGGGGCACGATACGGTTGAGCCGTTCCTATCCTTCGAGGGGAAATGGGTTATCCTGCTCTCCCTAACATCCAATGGCAGCTTTGATGACTTTCAACTTTTCAAAAACGAGAAAAGTGGCAGGCATCTATATGAGGAGGTACTGAGCAAATCGACAAATTGGGGCAACGAAAATAATATGATGTACGTGGTTGGCGCCACTCGTGCCGAATTGCTCGAAGAGGTTAGAGAAATTGTTCCCGATCACTTCCTCCTTGTTCCAGGTGTTGGCGAACAGGGCGGTAGTCTTGCCGATGTGGCCAAGTATGGCATGAATAAGCAGTGCGGGTTACTGGTTAACTCAGCACGCGGAATTCTGTACACCGATCAATCGATGCGTTTTGCTGGCGCAGCTCGTGCCAAAGCGATGCTTCTTCAGAAAGAAATGGAAGCACTACTGAAAGATGCAGGGCTAATTTAACTCATATCCCTGCTCAACTGGATCCGTTCCACATCACTACTCTTTACTAAGCTAAGTACTAGCACTTAGCCCAAAATAGATATTTTGGGCTATTTCGTCGGCAATTCCTCTGCCCTATCTTTGCCTAAGGTTTACACAAAATTATATTCAAAAAGATTATTAAAAAAGTAAAGAGCAATTTTAGGTTTACAAGTAGAGCAGAAGGAAAGGTTAAACCAGCTGGTTTAACCTTTCCTTGTATAATACTAGAGAAATGCATTATTTGGATTATTTTCGCAGTAAAACTCTTAAAAGATGAAAAGACTTTATACAATCAGCGTTTTTATAATATCATTATCAGTTTTAAGCTGCAACGGATTGAAAAAGAATCAGGATGATGTTATTATATCGGGTACTAGTACCTCGCAAGTTTTTGCCCCAAATCTGGTGTCGACCCATATGGTCGAGCGCGACGCGGCGCTTTCGCCCAATAGCGATGAATTCTATTTTACTTTGACCAGCTTTGCATATCCGGCAATTGTATTTATAAACAAAACAACCGAAGGGTGGAGCACCCCTCAGGTAGCCTCATTCTCTGGTACATATTCCGACTTGGAGCCTCATTTCTCACCCGATGGTAACAGGTTGTACTTCGCTTCAAACCGACCCCGTATTGTAGGTGGTGAACCAAAAGACTTTGACATATGGTATGTTGACAGGCTTAATACAGGCTGGTCCGATCCAGTAAATATTGGTAGCCCAATTAATACTGAGGCCAATGAGTTTTACCCCTCCATAACCAATAGCGGAACGCTATACTGGTGCGCTATTCGAAAGGATAGCCTAGGAGTTGGTGGCGAAGATATTTTTTACTCAAACCTAGAGAACGAAAAATACAAAGAGGTATATCCCCTACCCGACTCAATCAACACCACGGAAGATGAGTATAATGCATACATTGCAAGAGACGAAAGTTATATCATTTTCACATCATCGGGCTGGGGTAAAGGATTTGGTAGCGGCGATTTATGGATTAGTTTCAAACACCCCAATGGATACTGGACCAAAGCAGAGAATATGGGCGAAACGGTTAACACCCCTGGCTTTGAATACTGCCCATTCGTATCGGATTGTGGAAAATACTTATTCTACACAAGCAATAAACCTACGGATAAATCATATGCTACACCGATTAGCTACGAAAACATAGTGAGTTTCTCCTTGGGAACAGGCAATAAAACAAGTGATATATATATTGTTGATGCTAAAATAATTCAAGACCTAAAACCATCAAATTAATAATTGTTTTACTTACTGAAAAAGATAATTCCTAAAGTCTAAAGCATAAGAAGAAATTAGTTGGCACAAAAAAGCCTCAGCCCCTTAGGTTGAGGCTTTTTTTTATTACTACCACAATAGTACAAAACCCACATATATCATTGATTTAATAGACTTTACTGCGTTTGTAGAAATTAACAAAACCTCACGCCGTACGTGTTACTACTTAGCATAAAATAGCAAATCTGCGCTATACCAATACTGGCTCTATCTCCAGACATTTGTAGGTAAAGTTTCTAACTCGTTAGGATTAGGCTTAGAGTATTTACACTCTATACAAATTAAAATGTAGAGAGAATTATTTACTAACCAAAAAATTTAATTTATGAGAAAATTTTGTATGCTAATCGCATCATTTCTGCTACTGGGAACAGGCATAATCCAAGCGCAGAATGGGCTAATTACCGGAACGGTTATAAGTGCCGAGGATGGGGAACCAGTTATTGGTGCCTCAGTAGTGGTTAAGGGCACTACCATAGGTACTGCAACCGATGTTGATGGAAAGTATTCCCTCAATGTTCCCTCATCAGCAACAACCTTAGAGATTAGTTTTATCGGTTTTGTTTCCCAAGAGGTTGTTATTGGTGGCAGAGCCGTAATTGATGTTACCCTACAATCAGATGCAACTGAACTTGAGGAAGTTATTGTAGTTGCTTATGGTACTGTTAAAAAAACATCATTTACAGGTTCCGCCTCTGTTGTAGAAAATGCTGACCTTGAAAAAGTTAACACCATGTCGGTAAACCAAGCATTGCTTGGAAGCACCCCTGGACTCCAAATTAACACAGCATCGGGACAACCTGGGGCTCAATCGACAGTTCGCATTCGTGGAACGGGATCGCTAAAAGCTGGAAGCGCACCCATTTATGTAGTTGATGGTGTACCCATTAAAACAGGAAACATTAGCGACGTGGCTCACGAGGATTACGGAACATCCTCTGATGTTCTTTCTACCATTAACCCTAACGACATTGAATCAATTACCGTTCTTAAGGATGCATCTGCTGCTTCGCTTTACGGATCTGCCGCTGCCAATGGGGTAATTATTATCACCACAAAAAAAGGTAAGGCCGGTGATTCAAAAATTACGTTTAATGCCAAGTATGGTGTTTCTACCCTTCCAAGTATGGGCTATGAGCTAATGAACTCAAAGCAAATCTACGGCTTCTACTACGATAGGTACTTGCAAGATCAGATGGCACTAAACCCTACCGATACAGATTTGGCTGTGTCCAATGCCAATGCTCTTACAATACAAACCCTTACTCACAATCCATACAATACAAATCAACCTTTAAATGCTCAGGGCCAAGAAGTGAGCGGAGCCAAGGTTGTGGTAGATACAGATTGGATTGACGCCGTTTATAGAACTGCTCAAACAAAAGATTATAGCTTACAAACATCAGGCGGTAATGAGAATTTAACATACTACCTTTCGGGCGCATATTCTGATTTTGAAGGGATTACCGTTGGCCAAGGATTTGAACGCTATTCTGCTAAATTCAACATTAAATCTAAGCTTAGAGATTATCTTACGGTTGGATCTGAAAACACTTTGTCAAGAACTATGCAAAGCACTCCTCCGGGTGCTGGAGGTGGAGCATCACCAATGCGTATGGCTATGCTATTCAACAATGCCGTTCCTGTGTACCAGGTAGATGAGAATGGGGAACCAATCATTACTAATGGAGTAAAATCGTACAACTGGCACAACCCCGTTAGCCTTGATTACAATCCCCTAGGGCTTAATGAGCTTGACATTTACGAAACCAACACCAATAGAGCCATAACCTCATTCTGGGGCGAGGCCACATTCTTGAAAAACTTTAAGTTTAAATCGATATTCA
>DDWD01000133.1 GCA_002345825.1 Bacteroidales bacterium UBA2295 | reverse complement strand
AAGCACTGAAAACTTTAGCCAAAGTAATTAATGAGACCGCCGATATAACAGTAATGATTGAAGGCCATACCGATAATCAATCGATCAAAACTCCAAAATTTAAGGACAATTGGGATCTGAGTACGGCACGAGCAACATCAATTCTGAGAATTATCACCGATGATTACGGTTTTGATCCAGCACGGATTACGGCTTCGGGTAAGGGCCAATACATGCCAGTAAAATCAAACGACACTGCCGAAGGCCGAGCAAGCAATAGGAGAACAGAAATAATTCTAACCCCCGATTTGAAGGAACTCTTTAGGCTGCTATACCAGTAGCACATTTGCAATAAGGTTTTGAGTGAAAATACAAAGCACCCTGCTATATGCGGGGTGTTTTACTTTGTATCCCATTTCAAAATATGTGAATCATGTAATTTATAATGCTAGATATGTAACAAAATGATTCCCATTTCAGCCCAACTTTATGCCTTACTAAAATATTAACCAAACCAAAATCAGAAATCATGGGAAATTTACTTTACGTTATCGCAATAATCCTTTTAGTTCTTTGGGCAATAGGCTATTTGGGATTTCAAGCAGGCGGCCTTATTCACATTTTGCTAGTGATTGCACTTATAGCAGTTTTGCTCAGGATTATTCAGGGTAGAAGAATCCTATAAAACCTTTACAAGAGTTAGGCTAACAGAAATATAACAAACTACAATATGTCACACGAGAAGGAACTTAAAAAGAATTCGGGTAAAAAGGCTCCGGCCAAAAACCTGAAAGAAAAGCGAGCCGACAAAGCAACTAAACGCGACGAGAAAACCAATGGGGGGTCCATTACTATTAACCCATTTGCAAAACCCAAAAAATAAGTAATGATTCAGCGAAAGAAATGATTGACCCAATTTTAAACAGTTGTGAAAGTTGGCTAAAGAGCAAAAAATCGAATCAATCGCATTCAAGTAGTATGGTAACCAGATCATTTCCCAAATGTTACTCGCATCATAATTTGCAAATAGCGCTTAACCAGCAGATGTAAAACAGTGATATTTACAACAATTCACTCGATTAATGTAACAAATGCCATACTGCCTATACCTACATTTGTGATGCTGCGAACATAATTTTGCAGCTTAAAAATAAAAGATGAGATATACTAAATTTATTGCATTTCTAACATTCGCATCAGTTGTAACTTTTTCGGGTTGCGGCAAGGATGATGATAACCTTACAGATATCCCTGAGCAAACCACCGTTCACTCAACGGTTTCGCTTAATGGAACTTCCTCCTTCGCCATTCTTGCTGGTTCGTCAGTTACAAGTACAGGTGAAACAACTATTACCGGCGATATTGGGATTAGTCCTGGATCTTCCATTAGTGGGTTTCCTCCTGGAGAATACACAGGAACCTTACACATAGAAGATGCAGAAGCCATACAAGCAAAGTTGGATTTAACAGCAGCATACAACGATGCAGCGGGCCGTACTGCAACCGACATTGTAACCCTTTCGGGGAACATTGGGGGGCTTACGCTCACCCCTGGCCTTTACAAGTCAACCTCGTCGTTAGCCATTTCATCGGGCGACCTTACGTTTGATGCCAAAGGTAATTCAAGCGCAGTATTTATTATACAAATTGCATCAACACTAACAACCACGTCAGATCGTAAAGTTTTTCTTACGGGAGGCGCGCTGGCTTCAAATATATTCTGGCAAGTGGGTAGTTCAGCCACTTTTGGAACCACGTCGGTATTTAAATGAGTGGTTATGGCAAGTCAGTCTATCACATTTAATACTGGTGCCACCCTCGAAGGGCAAGCATTAACCAGTATTGGCGAAATTACATTGGAAGGCAATTCCATTGTAAAACCGTAGTCGTTTAGGTTTGTAGATTTAGGTTGAAGGGCGCTGCTTGAAAGAGTGGCGTTCTTTTTTTTGGGGGATTTTTACCTGTAGCTATGTAAAAAAGATATCAGTGAATTATGTAACAAATACTATTTTATTCACAACGCTTTATCCCCTAGGTATGCATACTTTAACGGCCTTAATAATTAAATAGCATTTCATTGAAATTATTCTTCAAGTACATGGTTAGCAACCGCTGCAAAATGGCGGTAAAAGTTGAACTGCGGAAGCTAGGACTCCATTTTGTGGTAGTTGATTTGGGTGAAGTTGAGATAATGGAGGACATTTCGAATGAGCAGCGCGAACAGCTCAAAGCAGCTCTATCGCAATCGGGGATTGAACTAATGGAAGACAAGAAAGCCATAATCATTGAAAAGATTAAAAATGCAGTAATCGACATGGTTCACAACACCAACGATGCTATGAAGCTGAAATTTTCAATTTTTATAAGTGAAAAGTTGAACTACGACTATACCTACCTATCCAACCTATTTACCGAAGTGCAAGGCTCCTCAATTGCTCAGTTTATTATTGCAAACAAAATTGAACGGATAAAGGAACTTATAATTTATGATGAGCTTAACATTACCGAAATTGCCTTTTTAATGAATTACAGCAGCGTCGCTCATTTATCAAATCAGTTTAAAAAAGAAACAGGACTTACCCCTTCTCAATTTAAAAAATTGACAGACAAACGAAGGGTGTCGATTGAAGATATAGGAAAGCATAATTAAGTTCAGGTTATACCAGAGGAATACAACAATCACCAATAAATAAAAAGGGCGTAATAATAACCATGATGAGATCAGTAAAAACGAATGATGATCAGTACGCCAAAAGTTTAATTGAAACTAGCCTTAATCCTTTGATTATTGTTAGCCCCGATGGAAAAATCGAAGATGCAAATAAGGCCTTGGCCAAAATTGTAGGAGTACCCCTGAGTAGCCTAAAGGGGGCTAATTACTACGACTGCTTTTACGAGCCCGTATCTGTTCAAAAAGCGTTTTACGAGGTTCTGCAAAACGGCTCGGTTTCGGATATACCACTTACCCTGCTACACAAAAATGGTAAGCATACCGATATCCTTTTTAACGCATCGGTTTATAAAGATTTTAATGGAATTATTGTTGGGGTTATAGTAGTAGCACTCGATATTGAAGAACAATCATGGGCAACAGAGCTCCGCGTTGCCAACAAGAAGTTGGTTTTTCAAAACATTGAGATGGAGAAACGCGCTGCTGAACTAAATATTGCCAATAAGGAGTTAGCCTTTCAGAACAAGGAAAAAGAGAAACGCGCTGCCGAGCTAATTATTGCAAACAAAGAGCTTGTTTTTCAGAACAAAGAGAAAGTAAAACGAGCAGCAGAGCTAAGAATTGCCAACTACGCCCGCAGCATCATTGAGGCCAGCCTCGACTCCCTTTTTACAATAAACCTCGAAGGGAAAATTACCGACCTGAACACAGCTTCGGTAAATATAATTGGGAAACCCCGCAAGGAGATAATTGGCACCGATTTTTTCAGCTACTTTACCGAACCCACAAAAGCAAGTGAAGTTTACAAAGAAGTTTTTGCCAAAGGTTTTGTTGCCGATTATCCTTTAACAATCAGGGATGGTGTTCTTACCGATGTGTTTTTCAACGGATCGACATACAAAGACGACGATGGCGCTTTGCATGGCGCAGTGGTGGTTGCGCGCGATATCACGGAACAGAAAAGGGTTGAGAAAGAGCTAATTGAAGCAAAAGTATTTGCGGAAGAAGCCACAAAGATTGCTGAGGTAGCAAAGCGTAAAGCCGAAAGCGCTACTCGCATAGCCGAATCAGCAGTGAGGGCAAAACAACAGTTCTTATCAAATATGAGCCACGAAATTCGAACCCCAATGAACGCAATTATTGGG
>DDWD01000036.1 GCA_002345825.1 Bacteroidales bacterium UBA2295 | reverse complement strand
TATGAACCATCATTCTGAAGCTCATGCAGGAAGTAGGTGAAAAGTGGTGATATTTGGCTATGCAGTCCATACCCAAAGTTTACCGACTGTCGGTCAGTTATTCCGTAGCTAATTCCAAATCGGGGTTCAAGGGAGTAGCTATGGTTAAATGTGAAATGATTGTAATGTAACCCAGTGTTGATTGTAACCCTATTGCTGGGGCGATATTGCCACTGAACGAAAGGTTGAATTAGCCAGGAAGTTCCCTGATAGTCCATTTGAGATCTGAATTCGTTGGATTCACTGCTCCAAACCTGATCCCACATATTGCTGTAAACCATCTTGCTATTAACACCAGTTTTAATAATGTGCTGTGAACTAAACCTATGGTTAAGAATTGCCGATGCAGTTAACCTATTGTCTATCATCTCTGTATTGTAATACATAAATTTTTCTAGATCAATGCTTAGGGTATCCATTCGGTTGCTGGCCTTTTGAGCCATAGCAGCTAGTGTAACCTTAAGGTATGTGTCGGCGCTAAAGGTATAGTGCGATGATATTCCTGCAACTCCCATATCGGTTCCCGAGGTTATATCGAATCCTTCGCCGCCATAAAAGTTTAGCTGTTCTTTGGTAGTATCCTTTTTGCTATCCCATATCTCTATGTCACTCAATCCTCCAAGGCCAAACATCGATATATGGCCAAGCGGAGTGTTGGGAAAGTTAAGTTTAAATGATATATCCTGATACTGAGGGACACCTACTGTACCGAAGTCCATCCCCAACTTATCGAAAACTCCCATTGTGGAGTATCGGTAGTTAATAAGGAAAGAGGAGCCTTTGGCTCGGGATAGTGGGCCTTCCGCACCAATCTCAAAACCATTAAATCCAACTTGCCCAAGGAATTCGAATTGCTCGTTGTTGCCATCACGCATCCTTAGATCAAAAACACCAGAGGTGGCATTGCCAAACTCAGCAGGGAATGCACCCGTGTAAAAATCGGAGTGTTCGAGCAGGGTATTATTCAGCATGCTTACGGGACCTCCTGTGCTACCCGACATACCCCAGTGGTTGGGACTTGGGATATCAACCCCCTCGAGTCTCCAAAGGAGCCCCATGGGCGAGTTCCCCCTAATAATAATATCGTTGCGCGAGTCGTCAACTCCAACCACTCCGGCAAAGTTTGCTGCCATTCGTGCAGGATCGTTCCTGCTTCCGGCGTAGCGTTCCGTTTCTTCAACCGTAAAGCCTCGCGCGCTAACAGTAGCCATTGCGTTGAGCGAGCTAGTTTTATCCACCGTGCGGGTTATGGTTACTGCATCCACTGAGGTAATCTTCTCGTCCATATAAATATTGAGTATTAACTCTTTACCAGCCTGTAAGTTAAGATTGTTGAGAATAACATCATGGTAGCCTACAAATTTTATCTGAAGGCTAACCCTACCCACCTCAATATTTTCAAACCTAAAGTTCCCGTCCTCATCAGCAGAAATTCCCTTTACAGGATCCGAGTTAATAAGGATTATGTTTGCACCCGGCAGGGTTACATGTGTTTGCTTGTCGTAAATAGTTCCTCTAATGGTTTGCGTTACACGCTCGGCCGAATGCAACACATTGCCAAAGGCTACGAGTAATAAAAGTGAGATGAAGGTTTTCATAGAGATATTTATCTAATTTAATTTGAGAATTGGGTATAATGATATTTAAATTTTCAGCTGCAACTTTCGCAAATTGCATACCAGAATTTCAGCTAGCAAATATTATGAATTTGATTTGAATAAGGGGAGTAGGTAGGCGAGAGGCAAACCTAATCTTTGTTGATTAGGTTGTTCTCAAGAACTTCTCTTAGTTTAGCAACGCTTAAGGGCTCTGAAATAATTCCCTCGTAAACGAACGATATTTTTCCCGTTTCCTCAGAAACAACAACTACTAAAGCATCAGTGATTTCGCTTATGCCCAGGGCGGCTCTGTGTCGAAGTCCGTATGATGCTGAAAGATTGGTTTTTTCGGTAAGGGGAAGAATACACCTAACGGCGTAAATCAGATTGTTTTTAATAATCATAGCACCATCGTGCAGTGGACTGTTTNNTTTCGGCATAAAGCTGAAGGTTCGATTTTTGGGTAATAACTATTAGCGCACCAACTCTGGCTTCTGACATATTTCGGCAGGCTCTAACAATCCCCTCAATATTTACAGGCGTATCGTACTTCTCGCCTTTAAGCATCAGCAATTTTTCTATTGAAAAACGGTTTTTTGAAAAGTATCGTGTGCCCAAAAGCAAAAGGAATCTGCGAATTTCCTGCTGAAACACGATTATTAACGCAATTACTCCTACGCCAATAATTTGGCCCAATATGCTGCTTAGTAGCTCCATATTCAGGGCCTTTACTACAAGCCAAAAAATGTAAAGCGTAAAAATTCCCAGAAAGATATTTATAGCAACGGTACCCCTAATCAGCATATAGATCTGGTACAAAAGGAAAGCCACCAGAAGGATATCGATAACATCCAGAATTCTGATTGAAATGAAAAGGGTAACAAGCGATAGATCCATAGGCTGGGTTGTTGAGGCTATTATCCAATAGGTTGATTAAGACATAATTCGGTGAGTCTAACAGTTTCTACGGCCTCTTTTACATCATGTACTCTCAGTACTTTGGCTCCTTTTGTTAGCGCTAAGGTGTTGAGTACAGATGTTCCGTTAAGAGCAGTATCTGGTGTTGATCCGAGAGGACGGTAAATCATCGATTTTCGTGATAAACCAACCAGTATTGGCAAGTTGAATATCCTAAAAGCATCAAGATTATTTAAAAGCGTATAGTTGTGCTCAATGGTTTTTCCAAAGCCGAATCCGGGGTCAATTATAATATCGTTAACTCCAAGGCGGCTAAGCTGCTCGGTTTTGGTTGCAAAGTACTTGGTAACCTCTTTTATCACATTGTCGTAAGTAGGATTTTCCTGCATAATCGCTGGGGTTCCCTTCATATGCATAGCAATGTAGGGCACTCCAAGCTCAGCAACGGTTTCAAACATTGCCTTATCCATTTCTCCAGCAGAAATATCGTTGATTATGCTGGCCGAGAAATCATTCACCATTCTCCTCGCTACCGATGCCCTAAAGGTATCAATAGAAAGAATGGCATCGGGGAAATGCTTGCGGATAACTGCTGCTGCTCGGCTTAGCTTTTTAAGCTCATCTTCTTCCGATACTAGCTTTGCTCCGGGTCGCGTTGAGCAGGCGCCCAAATCAATTATGGCTCCACCTTGCTGCAAAATTTCTTTGGCACGCAAATATATTCGCCTTTTTAGCCTAAACTGGCTGGCGTGATAGAAAGAGTCGGTTGTAACATTGATTATACCCATTACCACTGGAGTGCTTAAATCGAGTAACTTGCCGTTACACGAGAGGGTGCTCTTGCACTGGAAAAAGGTTGATGCTATATCCATGGGGTTGTACGATTACACTTTGGGTTGCTAAATTACAAAAGATTTACAATCTTGTTTAATGCAAACCGTAATGATTTGAATTAAATAGGCCTTTTGATGCTTTGCCTGTTAAAAATCATCTCAAATTATGGCGAAAAGTATAACTTTGTGGTTTTGCAAATTATTACTTTACTATTTATGAGTTTTATTGTGATTGAGGGGCTCGATGGGGCAGGGAAATCGACCCAACTTCAGATGCTAGCCCAACGATTTACTTCGCAGGGAATATCCTGTGAGGCGTTACATTTCCCACGTACCGATTCTCCATTCTTTGGCGAGCTAATAGCTCGTTTTCTTCGAGGCGAATTAGGTAAACTCAGTGAAGTTGATCCATACGTGGTTGCTATGTTGTATGCAGGCGACAGGAGAGATGCTGCCTCGGTATTACAAGGCTGGTTAAA
>DDWD01000040.1 GCA_002345825.1 Bacteroidales bacterium UBA2295 | reverse complement strand
GCTCGATAGGATTGAAAAAAAAGATATTAAAACATTTATTCTCCTCAGCTTCCTTTCACCATTCCTATACTTTTTAGGCGAGAGCTATGGAGTAAGTTTAACCCCATCGACACTGGCTGCCGTGATTATTGCAACCATTCCATTATTCAGTCCAATTGGGGCATACTACTACCTCAAGGAGCGTATCACTATGATGAATTTCATGGGAATTGTTGTCTCTATAGTTGGCGTTGCCTTGGTGATTTTCCATGAGGGGTTTGATGTGTCGGAGGTTAATCCTGTAGGAATCGGATTCCTTGCGCTGGCAGTAATATCTGCGCTGGGGTATGCCCTTATAATAAAAAAACTAACCGACAAGTACAACTCTTTCTCCATTGTTGCATACCAAAATCTTTTTGGTATTGTATTCTTCCTGCCACTTTTCTTTATTCTAGATTTCAAGGAATTTATACAAGTAAAACCAACCTGGGATGTAGTTATACCCCTGCTTAATCTAGGGATATTTGCATCGAGTTTTGCTTTTATATTTTTCACTTATGCCATTAAGCATTTGGGTATAACCAAAGCCAATATTTTCACCAATGCTATTCCTGCCCTAACGGCAATATTTGCATACTTTCTTTTAGGCGAGAGCCTTACTTTGCTTAAAATGGCTGGAATTATTGTTGTAATTATGGGACTATTCCTGTCGCAAATGAGGAAAGGTATGCTAAAAAGAGCTTTTTCGCGTGGATAGGTTAGAGTTTGTTTCTCACCTCAGGATCAAAGAGTTTGCCTCCTCGTTAAAGCAGGAAAATAAATTGCTATTTAAAAAGCTCAAAAGATTACCTACAGACAGGGTTGATAGGCTTTTTAATGAAGCCCATCAAGATGCATTTGATCAATTCGATTGTATTGCCTGCGCTAATTGTTGTAAAACCATAAGCCCAATTATTACAAACAGAGACATTGACAGAATGGCCAAAGGACTAGGTATAAAGCCCTCGGCTTTGGTTGAAAAGCACCTTACCATCGATTCCGATGGCGATTATGTATTTACCAGCTCGCCCTGTCCTTTTTTGCAAGATGATAATTACTGCCTAATCTACGATTATCGTCCCAAGGCTTGCCGGGAATATCCACACACCGATAGGCGAAGAATGCACCAAATACTAAATATTACGCTTAAAAACATTGAGGTTTGCCCAGTGGTATTCAACGTGGTGGAACAAATAAAAGTTCAATTGAACCGCTAAGGAACATAAACCTTAAGGCCGAGGGGTTTTATGGCAAACCCAACTGAGCTGCCAGTAACCATGGTAATTCCATCAAGATGCATCGCGCCAGCAGTATCTTCGGGCTCAATTTCCAAATGGCTTACCCTAAATATTTCAACATATCTGCTTTTGCTAATCTTGCCATTAAAAAGTTTAGTAGCAATACTTGGTGCAAAAAACTTTGGGAAAGGCGATATGATGGTTACATCGAGGAAACCGTCTGCTGTATCGGCATCGGGGGCTATAATAGCATTATGGCCATAACGTGTAGCGTTGGCTACAGATATCGAAAATGCCTCCTTGTGAATTTTGTGCCCATTATTGTTAATACGATAGAGTTTTGCCTTAGCTCTCGATAATTCCGAAATGGTTGCCAGCGCATAGTTCCAGAAGTTGCGCTTGGTTAGCGAGTTAAATCGGATAGCCATATCGGCATCAAAACCTAATCCAGCAATACAGAAAAAGGGCGTACTGTTGGCAAGGCCATAGTCTATCATCGCAATTTTTTGTCTATGGACTAGCTTAATGGCCTTATCAACATCTAAGGGTATTCGAAGATGCCTTGCCAAGCCATTGCCCGAGCCTACAGGAACAATCCCAAGCGAAGCATGCGTATTTACCAAATGCGTAGCAACCTTACTCACTGCTGCATTTCCACCAACTGCAAACACCTTGTTGCAGCCACTGTTTAAATGCCCCTGAATCAAAGTCTGCAAATCAGTAGTTTCATCTGCCACAACAACAAGAGCACTATAACGGCTGTTGCGTAACGATTTATATATCCTGTTGGACAGTTTACTAATATTACCAATTCCCGCAAAAGGATTTACTACAAAAAGGATGGTTTCTCGTTCTTTTACCACTCTCTGTTTTTTTATTGATTTGCTCAAAGGGCTTGCAAAGTTAACCTATACAATTGATATCACACAAACAAATCGACATAACATTAACAAAAACAGTTGCTTCACATTCCATATATCAACTTAAAAAAATAGAGAACTTTACATCGGCAATAAATGCTACAATTATTAGTTTTGTAGGTAAATTACGCTGGAAAATATTTGTAATGACATTGGGTGGAAAAATTTGCAGCATATGCCTATTCATTCTTACGGCAATACCGATGGTTGCTTTTGGGCAGGTTGGTGGCACGGGTGTATACGGCTTTCTGAACCTCCCCATTACTCCACGAAGCGCAGCATTGGGAAGCAAAGTAGTTGCGTTGGATGAATCGGATCCTGGTGTAGCTTTCACCAATCCAGCGCACCTTACATCAGCTCTTCACAATAATTTATCACTTTCGTATGTAAGTTACTTTGCCGACATCAAGTATGGTTTTGTATCGTACTTCCGCAACTTTAAGAATATTGGAAACGTGGGCTTATCGATACAGCATGTTGGATATGGCGATTTTATTGCTGCCGATGCGGCTGGCCAAATCACAGGCAAGTTCACTGGATCGGATATGCTAATAAACCTAACCTACTCGCGAACCTTCGACAGCCTAATTACGGTTGGTGTAAACATAAAACCTATTTACTCTCATTTAGAAAGTTACCGCTCGTTTGGTATTGGTGCAGATATTGGGGTATCTTACACTAACAGGGAACAGCTATTTGCAGCCGGAATGGTAGCCCGCAACATTGGCACCATGCTTAAACCATACACGCACGCCACATGGGAAAGGCTACCTTTTGAGCTAGTGGCAGGTTTTAGCCAAAAACTTCGCCACGCCCCATTTCGCTTTGTTGGTACTTTCCAACACATGCAAACAACGCACCTTCACTACCAGCGAGCTAGCAACACCACTACAATATTCGCCGATGAGGAAGAATCCCAACCCTCAATTCTCGACCGAATTGGCAACGAATTTATTAGCCACCTTATTCTTGGAGTTGAGTTTGTTCCCATCAAAAGTTTTTACCTCAGAGGGGGCTACAATTTTCAGCGTCGAAACGAGCTAAAAGTTGAGCAACGGGTTTCCACCGTAGGCTTTAGCTGGGGGATTGGCATTAAGCTCAGCAAGTTTCACGTGAACTACAGTAGAGCCACTTATCACCTAGCTGGAGCATCTAACCATTTCTCCGTTAGCACCAATATCAACGAGTTCTTTTCAAGGTCGAATCCATTGCCATAACTCCAAACTTTTAAGCTACCTTTGCATACTTATCAAGGAAACTAAACAGATTTTTGTGAAAGAAAAAAAGATAACCATAGCCATCGATGGCTACTCATCGTGTGGGAAAAGCACGTTTGCAAAGGCAATTGCTCGAAGTTTAAACTACATATTTATCGATAGTGGTGCCATGTACCGAGCGGTAACCCTTGCGTGCATACGTGCAGGACTGGCAACCGAGAATGGTGTTGATCTGAAGAATCTGCCAAGCTTACTCGAAAACATTAAGGTTGGGTTTACACCTAACAGAGCTGGAAATGGCTGGCTAACTACTCTCAACAACGAGGTTGTTGAGAGTGAAATTAGAACCCTTGAGGTATCGAATATGGTAAGCCCCGTTTCGGCCATAGCTATAGTGCGGAAAAGGATGACACAACAACAGCAGGAGATGGGCAAGCAAAGGGGGATTGTTATGGATGGCCGTGATATTGGTACTGTGGTATTCCCCAACGCTGAACTCAAAATATTCATGACAGCCGACCCTGTGATTAGGGCTAAGCGCAGGCTAAAGGAGATGGAAGAAAAAGGGCAAAAGGCTACGCTCGACGAGGTATTGCAGAATATTGAGCAGCGAGATAACATTGACCGAAACAGAGAGGTCGCACCACTTCGTCAGGCTCCCGATGCCATAGTGCTCGACAATTCCACCATGTCCATTGAGCAGCAAATGGTATGGTTTACAAAGGTGTATAATGATATTATTAACAGGTAAACATAAGCCTACCAAACCTGTTTACCCTGTATGTGTCTAAAAAAATGACCAGCAATTCGAAAATAAGGGTAGAAATTGATAGCCATTCGGGGTTTTGCTTTGGCGTGGTAAATGCCATATCGCAAGCCGAGCAAGAACTCGAAACTGAAAACACACTATACTGCTTAGGCCAAATTGTACACAACAGCGAAGAGGAGAACCGGCTAAAATCCAAGGGACTAATTACAATATCGCATAGCGATTTAGATAGCCTGCAGGGGAAAAAAGTGCTGCTCAGAGCCCATGGCGAACCACCCGAAACCTATCAGAAAGCGCTGGCTAACAACATCAACCTAATAGATGCATCATGCCCAGTAGTGCTTAAACTCCAAACAAAAGTTAGGCAAGGTTGGGAACGTATGAAGGCCATAGGGGGTCAAGTTATAATTTACGGCAAAAAAGGGCATGCCGAGGTGATTGGTCTGGTTGGGCAAACCAACGGCAACGCCATTGTTATTGAGAGTTTACACGAGGTTGATGATCTGGATTTTTCAAAACCCACCGAACTTTTTGCACAAACCACCAAAAGTGCCGACGAATACCAAGCAATTTCGCAAGAAATTCAAAAAAGGATAAAGGAAAACCTACATTTTAAACCCCATAACTCCATCTGCGGCCAGGTAGCCAACAGAAAAAAGGAACTAGCTGATTTTTCGAAGAGATTTGATGTAATCCTTTTTGTTAGCGGGAAAAACAGCTCAAATGGCAAGATGCTCTTCGAGGTGTGCAAGTCGGTTAACGAAAAAACATATTTTGTAAGTTCGCCGTCAGAAATTGAACGGGATTGGTTCTCGGGGATTGGTTCTGTTGGTGTTTGCGGAGCAACATCTACACCACTTTGGCTAATGCAGCAGGTAGCCGACAAGGTAAAATAGCTTGTTACCTGGCTAAACTTTCCCGACTGAGCAAGTCCCAGCTTAACGACACTCCCATCCTAAGAACTATAGAAATAGCTAAATATGTTGTTCCGCTCATTAAATCCATCACAATAATTAATGAATTCATTTTGAAATTCATAATCAACAAAGCAATTACGAATACATCAAGCATACTCCACTTATCTAACGCTTGCAGCAGCTTGGAGTATCCTTTTTGGTAATGATTTGGCGCTGTAATTCTATAAAGCAACTCAACGTATTTGGCAATTGGCAATACAATTGTAAAAACCAGTATCACCATGGCCAAAGTCAACTCACCATTATTGTAAAAAAGCACAATGGAATCGAACAGCCTTATCTCCTGTCGATTAATTGTAAAACCAAGTATTTGCGACCGGGTAACCATAATAGGTAGGTACAGCCCCATAACGTAACAGGCAGTGGAGGCTAGCCACAACATAAGGGTTACAATACGTTTTAACAACACAACGCTCACTTAGCCTCCTCGTTTAGTTCTGCAAGAAGTTTCTTTACCTCACGATAAAGCTCGTCACTAATTCTTTTTGCTTCCTCGAGTAGCTGAGCGATATCGTCGTCCATTTTATTCTCGACATAATACTTAAGGCTAACCTTAAGGCTATCTATATCATCCTTAAGATACGAGTGGTAAAACTTGTTCATCTCCACACCAGCCCTTGTGGCATTGAACTGCAACTTGTAGCCAGCCACCCGCAAAGCCTCCTCGAAAGTTAATTGATGCTTATACTCTGCATACAACTCGTTGCTAAAACGAGCAAACTCGGCATTGGCTCGCTGCCATTCGGCATCGGAAAAATGGGGCCCCCTTTCCGTTACATCATCCACAAAGGCCTTGTACTGATCTAAATACTGCTCCTTTGAAAGGGGCGAACACGACCCCAATAGCGCAATAATAGTTAGAATACACACAAAACTTTTCATAGCCTATACTTTTATTGATATTTCCTTTGGATAAAACTACACAAAAGGGTGTTGTACCTCTTCAGAAAATCACATCCCTTCTGCCTTCAACTTACGCTTATACAAACGTGCCGACAGACGTATACTTGCCTCAAAAAGTAACCACAACGGAAAGGTAACAAGTAGTAAACTAAGAATATCAGGCGGAGTAATAATTGCTGCCACCGACATGATAATGATAAAAGTATGTTTACGGTATTTACGCAAAAACATGGGCGTTACTATACCCGCTTTGGTAAGGAAAACCACCAGTATGGGAAGTTCAAAAAGCACCCCAGTTGCCAGCGTCACCGAAGCTACCGAGCCGATATACGAACCCAAGTTAATCTGATTGGTAACCTCGCTTGAAATGCTGTAACCACCTAAAAAATGAATTGTGAGGGGCGAAATTATGAAGTAACCAAAGAGTACTCCAACTATAAAAAGCAACGAGATGTAAAAAACAGCCCCCCGGCTTCGTTTCCGTTCAACATCGTATAGGGCAGGCCTTACAAACTTCCAAAATTGGAAAACAATGTAGGGAAAGGCCATAATAATCCCCACGTAAACCGAAACCATAATGTGGATATTAAACTGGCCAGCCATATTGATATTTATAATATTTAAGGGCGTAGAATTAATACACAGTGCGGGCGAATTGACGGTTTGTGCCAAAAGACAAAGCATTCGGTTAGTGAAAAACTCGGGTCCTTTGGGGAGTAGAATTAGCCTATCGAAAATAAAATCTGAAAAGATAAAGGCAACAATGGCTCCAACCAATATGGCAACAACCGATCTGACAATAACCCATCGTAACTCCTCAAGATGATCGAGGAAACCCATCTCCTCTCCTTTTTGCTTTTCTGTCATTTTAACAAAGATTTGCACTTAAAAACAGTTCCAACCCACCCTCGCTTTATACCTGATATAAAGACACTAAACCACATCAAAAAAAATATCACATACAAACATAACCTAAAGCTAGATGCTATAAAGCAAACATTAAAAATCGGCTGTATCTACATTGCAGACTTAACACCTATTAATCAGCACATTAAAATCAACAAAACCCAACATATGATGTATGATGATTTATATCACTGCGCATAGAATTCAGGATTTTTATTTATATTTTTATACCATAAATAAAAGATTACCCAATTGATTAAATCTTTAGTAAAAAAACCATTAATTTTAATGGTATAAAAATAATGGTTTTTAATCAATAACGTACACGCAGAAATTACAGACACATTAATGAGTTGAATTTATCACTGAGGAATGCCAACCGTGAAACTAGAATCAGAAATATCCCTTTCGGAACACCTAAAGAAGTACTTTGGGTTTAGCAGTTTTAAGGGCAACCAGGAAATCATTATACGCAATGTGCTTGGTGGCAACGACACCTTTGTGCTTATGCCAACCGGTGGAGGCAAATCGCTTTGCTATCAGTTGCCCGCACTAATAAGCGAAGGAACTGCCATAATAATATCGCCACTTATTGCATTAATGAAAAATCAGGTTGATGCCATGAGGGGCTTTAGCATGGAGGATGGGGTTGCCCACTTCCTCAACTCGTCGCTCAACAAAACGCAGATACAACGGGTTAGGCAAGACATGCTTAGTGGCAAAACCAAAATGCTATACGTAGCACCCGAGTCGCTTACCAAGGAGGAAAATATCCAATTCCTTAAGCAGGTTAAGATCTCTTTTTACGCCATTGATGAGGCTCACTGTATCTCGGAATGGGGTCACGATTTTCGTCCGGAGTATCGTAGGATTAGACCAATCATCAACGAGATTGGGAACGCTCCAATAATTGCGCTTACAGCCACTGCAACACCTAAGGTTCAGCACGATATCCAGAAAAACTTGGGAATGCTCGACGCCAATATATTCAAGTCGTCGTTCAATAGACCAAATCTATACTACGAGGTTCGGCCAAAGGTAAACACCACCCGCGAAATCATCAAGTTTATAAAAAACAACACGGGCAAATCGGGGATCATTTACTGCCTAAGCCGAAAAAAAGTAGAAGAAATTGCCGAAACCCTTAAGGTAAATGGCATTAAGGCTTTGCCCTACCATGCCGGGATGGACTCAAACACCCGCAGTGGCAATCAGGACAAGTTCCTCATGGAGGAGGTTGATGTAATTGTTGCCACCATTGCCTTTGGAATGGGAATTGACAAGCCCGATGTGAGGTTTGTAATTCACTACGATATACCCAAAAGCCTTGAGGGTTATTACCAGGAAACCGGACGCGCTGGAAGAGACGGCGGCGAGGGCAAGTGTATAACATTCTACAGCTACAAGGATATTCAAAAACTCGAAAAGTTTATGCAGGGCAAGCCAGTTGCTGAGCAAGAAATTGGCAAGCAGCTGCTGCTCGAAACGGTATCGTATGCCGAGTCGTCGGTTTGCCGAAGAAAAATGCTACTGCACTACTTTGGCGAGGAGTACCATGACCCTAACTGTAGCGCTTGCGACAATTGCCTGCACCCCAAAACACAATTCGAGGGTAAAGAGCACTTGCAACTTTTACTCGAAACGGTAGTGGCTGTTAAAGAAAAGTTTAAATCCGAACACATTGCCAACATCCTTTGCGGAAACCTTACCACTTCAATCAAATCGTACAAGCACAACAAGTTAGAGATGTTTGGCGAGGGTAGCGAGAAGGATATCAAGTTTTGGAATGCCATTATGCGGCAAGCCCTAGTTGCCAAATTTATAGAAAAAGACATTGAGAACTACGGGCTACTACTCCTTACCGATAAGGGGCGAGAATATCTTAAAGAACCATACGACTTCATGTTTACCCAAGATCACGAGTACGAAGATTCCGATGAGGATGATGTAACCGTTGGGCAAGCTGGCAAAAGCGGCTCTTGCGACGAGGAGCTTATGTCGATGCTAAAAGATCTGCGGAAAAAAATTGCCAAGAAGAAAAATCTACCGCCATTCGTAGTATTCCAAGATCCATCGCTTGAGGATATGGCGATTCAGTACCCCATTAGCATTGATGAGCTACAGAACATTACTGGGGTTGGCGCTGGAAAAGCGAAACGTTATGGCAAAGAGTTTATTGAGCTGATTGCTACTTACGTTGAAGATAAGGAAATTATCCGCCCCCAAGATATGGTGGTTAAATCGGTGGCCAACAAGTCCCTGCTAAAGGTTTTTATCATTCAAAGCATCGACCGAAAAATGGATCTTGAGGACATTGCACAGGCAAAAAACCTTGAGCTTCACGAGCTAATCGGCGAAATTGAAGCAATAGTAAACTCTGGCACCCGCATTAACATCGATTACTACATCCAAAGTACAATTGACGAGGAAAAGGTGGACGAAATATACGACTACTTTAAAGAGGAAGCTGAAACCGAATCGATTGAGGAAGCCATTGACTACCTTGGAGAAGAGGACTTTACCGAAGAGGAGATTCGGCTTGTTCGAATCAAATTCATATCGGAGTTAGGGAACTAGCACAATAATATATCCACAAGTAAAGGAGCCATGATTATTCTTAATCTTGGCTCCTTTTCATTTGGCTCGATCTGATTATTTTTCATAATATTACATTCAAATTGGAACAAAATATCAACTAAAAGAAAAAAGGATTGTGGAAAGTATATTAAAAGTAAATGGGCTCAGCAAGTGGTTTGGGCGCACCCAAGCCATCGACAACCTATCATTCGAGGTAGAGAAAGGGCAGGTGGTGGGCATTTTAGGCCCAAACGGCAGTGGAAAAACCACTACTCTATCAATAATCCTAGGGATTAGATTTGCTTCGCAAGGTAGTTTTTCATGGTTTAACCACGCTGCAGGGCAAACGGTAAACAAAAGCATTGGTTCGTTAATTGAAGTCCCCTACTTTTATCCTTACCTAAATTTAAAGAGAAATCTTGAACTGGTTGCCCTTGCCAGAGGGAGAGGCATTAACGACATCGACAGGGTGCTTGAAGTAGTTGGGCTACAAGCCCGGAGCCAATCCAATTACCAAACCCTGTCGCTGGGTATGAAACAGCGACTAGCCCTAGCCAGCGCTTTGCTGGGCGACCCCGATGTGGTGGTTCTTGACGAACCCACTAATGGGCTTGATCCTGAGGGTATTGCCGAGGTCCGACGGATAATTATTGAGCAATCGAAAAAAGGGAAAACCATAATACTGGCCAGCCACATTCTCGATGAGGTTGAGAAGGTTTGCAGCCATGTCATTATCCTCAAGGAAGGGAATATCATTAGCAAGGGTAGCGTGGCTGAGCTGCTATCACAAAAGCAAACTATTAGTATTAGCGCCGACGATATGGAGATGCTTACCACTGCGATTAATAGTATTGCAGAGGTTGAAGTTGTGGAAAGAAAACTCGATAGCATTATGGTATCCCTGTCCGATGAGATTAAACCTGCCGAGGTAAATGCAAGGCTTGTGAAAATGGGTGTTCCACCCAGCAGCATAATGCAGCACAAAACTACGCTCGAATCGCAATTTCTGGAACTTATTAAGCAAGAACAGAAACACTAAAACTTTGGACTATGAAATCTTTAATCAACATAGAGCGAATAAAAACGCTGTACTCCCCTTCATTCAGGACAATAATCATTCTGCACGCATCACTTTTCTTCTTGGTAGCACTTATTGCAGGCAGCATTAAGCTTAACATACAGGGGGTTTCTATCGAAAAAATTATGCAATTCCCCCATATATGGAATACACTTGCATGGATTGCCAGCTGGTTCAACCTGCTGCTAGGAATTTTGGCGATAATGCTTGTTTCCAACGAGTTCCAATTCAGAACATTTCGCAAGCAGATAATTGATGGCCTTTCGAGGAATGAACTTGTTTTTGGAAAAATAATTGATTTTGCTGCCATAGCCATATACACCATGCTGTTAGTCTTAGCCACTGGCCTAATTATGGGAACAATAAAATCATCGGGTTTCAACCTATCAAATTTTACCCAAGGACTTGCCTACTTGCCTGTACTGTTCTTGCAGTCATTTAGCTACATGCTGCTGGCCATGCTTTTCGCATTCCTTTTCAAAAACACAGCCCTTTCCATTGTGTCATTTATTCTTTACTTTTTCCCTATCGAACCCATTATTAGGTCAATAATTCCTGATGTTGCCATTAAATTTCTCCCGGTTAAAGTGATTGCCAACCTCACTCCTATGCCCGATTTTGTTGGAATATCTATGGGTGATATGATCCAAATTAATCAGGGATCATCAAGCACATTACAAAACATGGGGTTGGTTTCAGAATCTATGCCACTTATATACGCAGCATTGTTGGCTGTTGGATACTGCTTGCTATTCGCATTTATTTCCACGCTTATTGTCCAGCGAAATAATTTTTAACCCTAGCATCCAACTTGAAACGGTAAAAAAAGTATTGTATATTTACAATAGAAACCCAAAACACTCCGACTATGAAAAAAATCTACTTAACCTTTGCTTGCATTGCATTTTCGCTAGTAGCAATTGCGCAAACAGTGCTTCGGTTTGAAACCCATGGCCTGGTAGCTGACCATACAAACGAGATGAAAATTACAACCTATGTTGAACCCGGCGAGGACGGCAAAAATGTGGTTTGGGACTTCAGGGAGTTGAAACTGAATAAAGATTTTGTAGGTATGCTTGACAACCCCAACATATCTAAAGGAGCAAATCTTTTTCCAGAATCAAACACCCGGCTCGAGGAGTTTGGTAACAGCTTCTTTTTCCGTACTACCCAAAGCGGAATAGAACAATTTGGATTTCTATCGGCCAATGGAAGTACCAATATAACCTACGATAAACCCTTTGTAAAAATGCGCTATCCATTTAGCTTCGGCAGCAGTTACACCGGAACATTCAGTGGTAGCTATAATACCAACGAAAAACATCTGGGAGACCTAGCCGGAAGCTACGCTGTTGAAGGTGATGGCTTAGGCACGCTTATGCTGCCCAGCAATATGGTTTACGATAATGTGCTTAGGGTTAAGGAAACAAAATCATATGAGCAGATTTTAAACAATCGCAACTACAACATTGAAACTATCACCTACCGCTGGTACACAAGCGAGCATAGGTTCCCTATTCTTGTGCTTATCAATGCCACAACAACTTATCAGGATGGTCGCACATTTACATCAACCCAGGCGGCATACAACCCTATTGCGCTTAACAAGCCAGCAAATCAGAATAATTTGGAGACTAACGGCGTTTCCTCGTCGTTAGCAACGTACCCAAATCCTTACCATAGCTTTGTGAACATAACATTCAATCTAGCTGATGATTCTGAGGTTAACCTATCGGTTTACGATGTAACCGGCAAATTGGTAAAGGTACTTCACACCGGGTCCGAACTTGCTGGAGAAAAGCACTATACTTTCTCTGCTAAGGAAATTAACCTATCCTCAGGAGCCTACATTGTTAGGCTTAATGTAAACGGGGAGGAAACAAGCCGCAGGATTCTTGAACTGTAAGCATTTAGTGATAAGTATAAATAAAAGGGGCAGCACTGCCCCTTTTGTACTTAATGTATTACTGGGCTCTTAGCTTCGCTTTTGTATAGCCATACCTTTCCTTCATCAACACATTCATCCCTAAGCTTTTTTATGGTTTTGCAGAGTAGGGGATGGAGAAAGCTGGGCGCTATTTGCGCCAAAGGTTCTAGTACGAATTTACGCTCATGTAATTTCTGATGGGGCACTACTAACGGGGGCAGGGTGTAAATGCACTCGTCGTAGAATAATATATCAATATCAACTGTTCGAGCCAAGTAGGTGTTTTCGGAAACATAGCGATTTCGTCCTAACTCAGCTTCAATACTATGGCACACATCAAGTAGGCATAAGGCCGACAAGGATGTTTTAACCTCAAGCACCTGATTCAGGAAAGGTGTTTCATGCTCAAAACCCCAAGACTCAGACTCATACACATCTGACATAGAAACAACTGCACCCACACAATCTTCTATCCTATCAATAGTAAGGCTGAGGTAACCCTCCCTGTTGCCAAGATTTCCGCCAATGCACAAAAACACTCGATGAAACATTCCTTCTCCGCTCAAATTATCTTGCATACCTTCAAAATTGAAATAAAGCTACAAAGTTTGCTGAAAATATCTTATAAATCAAGCTAACTGTACAACATTTTTCATACTTTTATTTCGATTTTCGATTAAGCTAACCTAAAATAAATTACAATATGAAAGACTTCTTTAAGTATCTGCTAGCCACAGTGGTGGGTATTTTTGTAACCTCGCTACTTATGTTCTTCATCTTTCTTGGTGTTGTTGGCGCAATGATGTCAAAATCTGAAAAACCAATAGATGTAAAGGACAACTCCCTCATGGTTCTCAAATTCAACAATGTTATTGTTGATCGGAGTTCAAATAACCCTATGGCCAACTTCGACTTCATGTCGTTTAAGCCAGAAACCACACTAGGTCTTAACGACATTCTTAAGGCAATAAAAAACGCTGCCGACGACCCAAAAATCAAAGGGATATATATTGAAAGTGAAAATATTCCGGCAGGAATTGCTACCGTTGAGGAAATTCGCAACGCTCTTCTAAAGTTCAAGGAGTCGGGTAAGTTTATAATTAGCTACAGCAACGTATACAGCCAAAAGAGTTATTATTTGGCCACGGTTGCCGATAAAGTTATGCTTAACCCCGAGGGAGCAGTCGAATGGGTTGGACTAAGGAGCGAAATTCTATTCTTTAAAAATGCTTTGGAAAAGCTTGGTGTCGAAGTACAAATCCTTCGCCACGGCAAGTTTAAATCGGCGGTTGAGCCTTTCATGAACGAGAGCATGAGCGAGGCTAATCGCGAGCAAACCATTACATACCTTGGTTCAATTTGGAACCATTGGGTTAATGGTATTGCCAGCTTGCGCGAGCTTAACACAGAGGAACTAAACCAACTGGCCGATAACCTGACCATAAGAAATGCCCAGGCAGCCCTTGATCACAAAATGATTGACAGCTTGGTTTACAAAGATCAGGTAATTGACATGCTGAAAGAGATGACAGACACTAAGCTAAAAGATGACATCAACTCAGTAAGTATTGAGCAGTACGCCAAGGTACCTGCACCACGCAAACATAAAGGTTTAATAAAAGACAAAATTGCTGTTGTTTACGCCTCGGGCGAGATTTCTATGGGCGATCAAACCGAAGGAGGTATTGGCGGCGAAGGATTCGCGAAGGCCATTCGTGAGGCTCGTCGCGATAGCTCGGTAAAAGCCATCGTGCTTAGGGTGAATTCACCCGGTGGAAGTGCTTTAGCATCAGAACTTATCTGGAGAGAGATGACCCTTGCCCGCGAAGTGAAGCCTGTTATTGTGTCGATGGGCGATGTGGCCGCATCGGGAGGGTATTACATTGCCGCACCTGCCGATGTAATTATTGCCAACCAAACTACCATCACAGGTTCAATTGGTGTATTTGGTATGCTACCCAATGTAAAACAAGTAATGAACAAGAGGCTAGGCATAAATGTAGATGTGGTAAAAACCAACAAAAGTTCCGACTTGGGCTCACTATTCCGCCCACTTTCTGCTGAAGAAAGAGCTGTTATGCAGCTTGGCGTTGAGGATGTATATGGCACATTCACCAGCCACGTGGCCACCGGAAGAGGTCTTACCGTTGATCAAGTTGACGAGATAGGTCAGGGAAGAGTTTGGAGTGGTGTGAATGCCCTTGACATTAAGCTAATTGATGAATTTGGCGGACTTGAAAGAGCAATTGAACTTGCTGCCGAGAAAGCTGAGCTAGAGCAATACCGGATTACAGAGCTGCCTAAGCAGGAAGATCCTTTCCAAGCGCTATTAAAAGAATTCACCGGATCGGCTAAGATGAAGATTTTTGAGAAAGAGTTTGGTATGGCTTACAAGCATTACAATAGGCTACAAAGCATAATCGAGAATAGGGGCGTGCAAGCTCGCATCCCTTACGATGTAGAAATTTACTAAAACAAAGCATCAAACATTAAACACCCGAGTAAACCAACTCGGGTGTTTTTTTGTTTGCACACTAAGCAATAGGGCATTTTGGACTGATATTTGCTTAAAAAATAGTATCGCCCAAATTGTTTGGTTCGTTAACAAAACCCTTTTAACATCTATATAGCATGAATTTTCTGGCCCATATATATCTTTCTGGCGATAACGTTGACGTTAGGATGGGCAATTTAATTGGAGATTTTGTAAAGGGACGTTCCCTTGGTCGCTATCCCGATGGAGTTCAAAAAGGTATTTTCCTGCATCGTGCAATAGATTTTTACACCGACACTCACCCCGCCACCTTTGAAGTACGACAGCTTTTCCGACAGGGATATCGAAAATATGCTGGTGTAGTAGTGGATGTGTTTTTTGACCACTTTTTGGCACGTTACTGGGGAACATTCTCCCCATATCCGCTCAGAGGTTTTACTCGCAAATTCTACTACCAAATGGCATTACGTTACCGAGAACTCCCAAAATCGGTTCGAAATTTACTGCCGCTTCTCATACAGAGCGATCGGCTGTACAGCTACCATAAAATTGAGGGTGTTGAAAATGCGCTGGAAATTATGAGCCGAGTAACCTCATTGCCCGACGAAACCAAGTTTGCCATTGAAACATTAAATTACCACTACTCATATATCCGAGATCAGTTTCTCATCTTTTTCCCCGACATCATTGATTTTGTTAAAGTAGACTACAACATAGTCCCTGCGGGGTGGAAAGAAGACCTAGTCCAAACGGGAGCTGTCGAGCTTAAGGAAAATAAAAAGGAGAACAGTAAATGACCACAGCGAGGAACCCCCATAGCTTATGAACGGTAATGGTATACCAATTACAGGAAACAGCCCAATGGTCATGGCGATGTTGATGGCGATATGAAAGAAAAGGATTGAAATAACACCATATCCATAGATTCGCGAAAAAGCTTCCTTTTGCCGTTCGGCAAGTACAATTAGCCTCAGCAATAGGGCTACAAACAGCACAACAACAGCCGAGGTTCCAACAAATCCCCACTCCTCGCCCACTGTACAGAAAATAAAATCGGTACTTTGCTCGGGCACAAAATTAAATTTTGTTTGCGTTCCCTGCAGGAATCCTTTGCCCGAAAATCCTCCTGAACCAATGGCAATTTTTGACTGATTCACATTATACCCCCACCCCAGCGGATCAGAATCAATACCCAGCAAATCGTTTATCCTATCGCGGTGGTGAGTATCGAGCACATTATTAAAAAGATAATCAACGCTAAAGCTAAAACCAGACGTGCTCAGCAGGAAAAACACTAAAAAGAAGACATACTTAAGTTTTTGTATGTAGGCATAAATTAGCACTATAGGTATTGATATGGCCACGGGAACCATCACAATGTAATACGGAGAGATACTCAGGTCGAGGAACTCGGATATGCCGTACAGCAATGCAATGAGACCAAAAAGACCAATTGTAAAGCGTAGAGTATCTTTAAGCCTTCGTCCAATTACTGCAAAAAGAATGATTGTAAGCACAATTATTCCCACCAGGATTACGAGCCTATCAAACATCAACTCAAAAATGAAGAGGCCCACAAAGAACGCCATGAACGCAAGTACCCAATGGGGCATTCCCTCACGGTAAAATACAAATACTAAAGATGCAAATACCATTGCAGTACCGGCATCGTTTTGTAGCAAGATTAAGGCAACGGGAACCATTACCAAGAGAACTGCATTGAGGTACGACCGAACTGTATTTAGTTTGAAGCCATATGTGCTCATGTACTTAGCCAAAGCAAGTGCAGTGGCAAATTTTGCAAACTCGGCAGGTTGAATCCGGAATCCTCCCATCTGTATCCATGATTTTGAAGCGTTAACCTCCACCCCAAAAAACATAACGAACACCAAAACAATTAGGATAAGTACATAGAAGTAATTAGCAAAAACCAAGTAAAAGCGAGCATCAACAGCAAGAACAACTGCGGCAATTACCAATGCTGTAGCAATCCAAATTGCCTGCATCCCATAACGCTGCGATAAGTCGAAGATGCTAGCATGCTCCTCAACATATAAAGCAGCATAAATATTTACCCAACCAATAAAAATTAGGGCTAGATAAATAAGCACCGTTGGCCAATCGAGCCATTTAAATATATTACTATTCCTCCTCACGTCTATCTAGTAATACGGCGTTGAGCATTCGTTGCTCAAGCCAGGTTCGTTTCACTTCACCAGTTAGGTATTTCTCTATTATCAAGCTGGCGATAGGTGCCGCCCAGGTGGACCCAAAGCCAGCATTCTCAACATAAACGGCTATAGCTATCTGAGGGTTTTCTTTGGGTGCAAAGGCAACAAATACCGAGTGATCCTTTCCGTGCGGATTCTGAGATGTTCCTGTTTTTCCGCACACGGTTATGCCTGATATTGCTGCTGCACGAGCAGTACTCCCCGGTCCGCCATTCACGGCCATATCCATTCCTTCAATTACATAGCTATACCATACCGAGTCAATTGTAGTATAATTGGGTATAGAGAATCTGGGTTCTTTTAAACTTTCACCTCCAATTCCCTTAACCAAATGGGGGGTATAGTAAAATCCTTTATTGGCTATGGCTGCTGTCATATTGGCCATCTGCAATGGGGTGGTACCCAATTCGCCCTGACCAATTGCTAGCGATAGGATAGTAAGGGAGTTCCACCCACCTTTACGGAAATACCTATCGTAAAAACTAACGCTGGGGACTATTCCAGCCAATTCGTTGGGCTGATCGATATTTAACTTTTTACCAAACCCGAACGACTCTACATGGTTTTTCCAAACAGTAAAACCTTGCTCAACACCGCCCAGGCTGGGCTTGTCGATAATATTTCGAAAAACGTGGCAATAGTAGGTGTTGCATGATACCTGAATTGATTGTATAAGGTCAGTTGGTGAAATATGGTGCCTACAGCCTACCCCTTTGCCAATATGGTAACCTCCATCGCAGGTATATTTAGTTCTTGGCGACACAGTTCCTTCCTGCAGCCCAATAAGCGCATTTACAATCTTAAAAGTAGACCCTGGGGGATACATTGCCATAAGAGCTCTATTGAAAAGTGGCTTTATGGTATCTCTCTCGAGAATTCTGAAGTTAGTGGTACGGGGTCTACCTACTAAAAGATCAGGATCGTAGGTTGGACTCGATATCATCGATAATACCTCGCCAGTTGATGGCTCTATGGCAACAATACCACCAATTTTATTCTGCATCAACTGCTCACCGTATTCCTGTAGATTAACATCAATGGTTGTTCTAATATTACTACCAAGCACTGCTACAGTATCGTAGCGACCTTCGCCATATGATCCTTTTATTCTGTTATGTACATCTACAAGATATACACTAACACCCTTTTTTCCACGGAGTTCATCTTCGTAAGCGCGCTCTAGCCCACTAATCCCAATATAATCGCCCATACTGTAGTAGGAATTATTGTTAATAATCCTATCATCAACTTCCCCAACATAACCCAGTAGGTGAGCGGCTACATCGCGGGGGTAAGCCCTAAGTGTACGAGGCTGAACATAAAAGCCTGGATATTTAAATAATTTTTCTTGCAGCACTGCGTAGTTTTGGGCAGATAGCTGCTTAACTAGTGGAGACGGGCGAAATGATGAATGCCTACGGGCTTCGCGCAAACTATTTTTTAGCTGTTGCTTAGATATGCCAATGATACTGCAGAACTCCGTGGTATCAAATGGTGATACCTGCATAGGCACTACCATCAGGTCGTAGGCTGCTTGGTTGTGAACTAGAATTTCGCCATTACGATCGTATATCAACCCCCGGGCTGGGTACTGAGTAATGTAACGCAAAACGTTATTACTTGCCGACATACGATACGAGCGATCAATAACCTGAATGTGGAATAACCGAATCACTACAACCAGAAACACCACGATTATGATTCCGGTTATTACGTAACGTTTGTCTGTACTTACTGTTTGCAAAGCAATAAATAATTATAATACTACCTGCGATCGAACAGGAACATACCAATGATTATGAAAACTGAAGTAACTATTGAACTTAGCACTACACGCCAAAGAGTTGCAAAAAACGTTGTGAAGGAAAACGACTCTATAAAAAAAAGTAGAAGGTGATGCGCTAGCACAAGGATAACAGTATACTTCAGAAACCAAACCAAACCAGTGTTGGCCAACGAAGGGCTCCCCTTTTTGTCCACATCCTCTCTGTCGGCCAGCAGATTGAGCAGATAGGGCCTTAGGAATGCCATAAAAAGTGTTGCTGATGAATGCATTCCGTAGGTATTCATAAACGTGTCGATGGTAAGGCCAGTAGCAAGACCTAAAGCAAGTAAGGCCCATCCCGGAATCTCATAGGGTAAAAGTAAGATGAAGAGTACGTATAGGTATGGATTAATGTAACCGCTCAGCTGAATATTGTTGAACACAAAGACTTGCGCCAACACCAGCAGGACGAACAGCAATACAAATTTTAAAACATCTTTAACCATCTATCGTAAGTTTGTGGAATTCTCCAGCTCTATTCGCTCATCCTCATCCTTGGGATTAACTACCCACACAGAATGCAGCTGCTTAAAATCAACAAAAAGTTTCACCTTTATATTATGAAAGTTCATTCCCTTCCCCTCTATTGCGCTTATTGTTCCCATATCGATATTGGGGGGAAAAATAGACGAAAAGCCACTAGTAACCACGGTATCACCAATATGTATTGGTACGTGCTGGGGAATATCAGTAAGTAAAACCTCTCGGTAGTTTCTACCATCCCAGTACAACGATCCAAAATGGTTGGTACGCTTGAGTTTTGCAGATATTTTCAAATCTACATTAAGCAACGATATAACGGTGCTGTAATTGGGCGATACACCTGCCACAATTCCTATCACCCCTTGATTTGTAATTACCCCCATTTCTTGCTGAACACCATCATTAGTACCAACATTAAGGGTAAGATAATTGTACTGCTTATTTACTGTATTGTTTACAACCCTAGTTAGGGTGTAGGAATAGTGGGGTGCTACAATTGTATCGCCCAATTTATTCCTTAACACCTCATATTTAGTGGCGAGCGTAGCCAACTGATTGCGCAGATCAAGATTCTCCTCAGCCAATTGTTCATTCAGCTCTGCAAGCTTAAGGTAGTTTGTTGTTCTGTTGATACGACTACTTGCAAAGCCTGTGATTGCCCTACTAGCATCCTCAAACTTTGTGCTTTGGTAATACGAGTGGACACTTAAAAGCCAAAACGAGAACGTTTCTAAAACGAGGAACAGTAATAAAAATTGATATCTGACAATAAACCTAAGAAGGCTGTTCATAGTTCTAGAGCTGTTAAATCCTCAAATTTGCCAATAGTTTAGCGCATCAAGAACTGGAATTTATCCACATTCTTAAGGGCTATTCCCGTTCCACGTGCAACAGCATGCAGCGGATCTTCAGCCACATGGAATGGAATATTTATCTTGTCTGTTAATCGTTTATCGAGCCCCCTAAGCAGCGCACCACCGCCAGCCAAATAAATACCAGTTTGTACAATATCGGCGTAAAGTTCGGGTGGGGTTTGCTCCAATACGCTTAGTATAGCTGTTTCAACCTTTGATATTGACTTATCGAGACAGTGGGCAATCTCTTGGTACGATATGGGAATTTCGATGGGTAGAGCGGTCATAAGGTTTGGTCCACGCACAATGTAATCAGTAGGTGGATTTTCCAAATCGGGCAAAGCCGAACCCACTGCAATCTTTATATCCTCAGCAGTTTTATCGCCAATTTTAATATTATGTTGATGCCTCATGTAGGCCTGAATATCTGCCGTAAAAGCATCTCCAGCAATCCGCACCGACTTGTTGCACACAATTCCACCAAGGGCAATAACGGCTATTTCGGAAGTTCCTCCCCCTATGTCAACCACCATGCTACCGGTGGGGGCTTCAACATCTAGCCCAATTCCAATTGAGGCAGCCATAGGCTCATAAATCATATACACATCTCTACCTCCCGCATGCTCTGCCGAGTCGCGTACGGCCCGTATCTCAACCTCAGTACTTCCACTGGGGATACACACCACCATACGGAGCGAGGGTGTGAAGAGCTTATTCTTGGTATTAATCATTTTGATCATACCGCGGATCATTTGCTCAGCAGCGTTAAAATCGGCAATTACTCCATCGCGCAATGGCCGAATGGTACGAATATTCTCGTGCGTTTTGCCGTGCATCTGACGTGCCTTCTCTCCTATTGCAATAAGCTTACCGGTGCTGTGATCTATAGCAACAATTGAGGGCTCATCAACCACAATCTTATCGTTGTAGATAATGATGGTATTGGCTGTGCCAAGGTCGATGGCTAGCTCCTGTGTGAAGAATGAAAATAGTCCCATTTGATAAATGTATATACGTTATTTACTAACTTAATGCTTAAAATGTCTTGTTCCGGTGAAAACCATTGCCATACTGGCTTGGTTGCAAAAATCGATAACCTCCTGATCGCGTACCGAGCCTCCGGGCTGCACAACAGCCGATATGCCCTCCTTCGATGCGATCTCCACCGAGTCGGCAAAGGGAAAAAAAGCATCGGAGGCCATTACTGCACCTTTCAGGTCAAAACCAAAACTCTTGGCCTTTTCGATGGCTTGCTTTAAGGCATCAACCCTCGATGTTTGTCCAACTCCGCTTGAGATGAGCTGTTGATTTTTAGCCAAAACAATGGCATTCGACTTTGAATGCTTCACTATTTTGTTGGCAAAGATCATATCCTGGTATTCAAGCTGCGTTGGCTCATTCTGGGTAACAGGCTTCATATCTTCTGCTCGCTCGGTCTTTGTATCCTTGTCCTGCACGAGTACTCCGTTGATTAGGCTTCGAAACTGAGTTGAAGAAGATCGAGTATCATTCACCTTAAGAATTATTCTGTTCTTTTTTGATTTAAGTAAACGTAGGGCTTCCTCTGAAAACGAAGGAGCCATTACAACCTCGAAAAACAGCTTATTCATCTCCTCTGCTGTTTGTTCATCTATTGGCCTGTTGCTTACTATTACCCCACCAAAAGCCGAAACAGGATCGCCTGCCAGAGCATCAATCCAAGCCTGGGTTAAATTTACGCGAGAGGCTAAGCCACATGCATTGTTGTGTTTTAGTATAGCGATGGTTGGATCGGTAAACTCAACAATTAGGTTAAGCGCAGCATCAATATCCAGAAGATTATTGTATGACACCTCCTTACCGTGGAGCTGAGTAAACACCGAGTTCAAATCGCCATAAAACACCCCTTTTTGATGCGGGTTCTCGCCATATCGAAGCGAATTGCTTTGGGGAACACTTAGCTTGAATGCCTCGGGTGTTTGCCCAGAACAAAAGTAGCTAAAAATAGCCGAATCGTAATGGCTCGACACATTGAATGCATGCATGGCAAATCGCTTGCGCTCCTCAAGCGATACTGCCCCATTGTTATTATCCAGCAGATCAATCACCTCAAGGTATTGCGATCGAGACGAAACAATTAACACATCGCGAAAATTTTTGGCCGCTGCGCGTATCAGGGATATTCCTCCAATATCAATCTTCTCAATTATTTCCTGATCGGAAGCACCGCTTGCCACAGTATCCTCAAACGGATATAAATCTACCACTACAAGATCAATCTCTGGAATATCGTACTCTTGCAGCTGAAATAGATCATTCTCATTTGCTCTTCGGGCCAAAATCCCCCCAAATATTTTTGGGTGTAAAGTTTTTACCCTACCACCCAAAACGGAGGGGTAACCCGTAAGGTTCTCAACTGCTTCGGCCGCAACCCCACAGTCTTCAATATATTTTAGCGTTCCACCTGTGGAATAAATTTTAACGTTAAATTTATTGAGTTGATGAATAAGATCGTCGAGACCTTCTTTGTGATACACTGAAATTAGCGCCGTTCTAATTTGCCTCATTTTACTGTATTTCAGTTCTATACAACTAAACAATAAGGATTATAACCAAATAGAATCCTATTAGGTTACAAAAATGGCTAAAAGCATCGAATTTATCACTCATAAAACGACTTAAATTAACAAAATGATGTCGTTTTTTTAATCATGCTTTTTTTACCTTTGGCAAATGTTATAAAACCGCCCTATATAAAAAATTTCAGAATTGATATAAAAAGCTATGAAACCCCTGAAGCCCCTGATTATACTAATAAAGCTTACACGTGAGAGCATGGCCTTTGCTTTCCAGTCGATTACTGTGAACAAGACCCGTACATTCCTCTCGCTGTTTGGGATTACAATTGGAATATTTGCCATTATCTCAGTATTCACCATACTCGACTCTCTTGAGCGCAATGTGCGCAACAGCTTAGAATCGTTGGGCGACAATGTAGTGTATGTTCAAAAATGGCCCTGGTCGATGGGTGGTGAATATCCTTGGTGGAAATACATGAACAGGCCTCAACCCTCACTTGACGATTTATCTATTATCAAATCGAGCAGCACCCTTGCGGCTGCAAGTTCCTTCATGGTCGGATTCAACACCTTAATCACATACGACAGGAACTCGGCTCCCAGCACAACGGTAATTGCCGTTACCGAAAGCTACGACGAGATACGGTCATTTGATATTCAGGAAGGACGATATTTTTCGGCTATTGACCTCACCAATAGCCGTAGGGTTGCAATTATTGGCTTTCAGCTAGCCGAAGATTTATTCGCTGGAAAGAATGCCATTGGGCAAACCATAAAGCTTAGTGGTTATAATGTTGAAGTAATAGGTATTCTGAAGAAGGAAGGTCAATCGGCCATTGGAGACGACAGCCATGATGAATCGGCATTAATCCCCGCTGGATTTGCTCGTTCGCTAATCGATTTCCGACGTGTTGGACCTACCATAATGGTTAAGGCAAAACTGGGAATACCAACAGATGAGCTAATCGACGAGCTGCGCGGGATTCTTCGCTCATCCCGAAGGCTAAAACCTATTGAGGACGATGACTTCGCCTTAAATCAGGTGAGCACCCTTAAGGATGGCATTGATAACATTTTTGGGATGATAAATATGGCTGGCTGGATAATTGGTGGGTTCTCTATTCTTGTAGGTGGATTTGGCATTGCAAACATCATGTTTGTATCGGTAAAAGAACGCACTAATATTATTGGAATACAGAAAGCCCTTGGAGCAAAGAACAGCTTTATTCTGGTTCAGTTTCTGTACGAGTCGGTGCTTCTATCAATAATGGGTGGAGCCATTGGTTTGCTATTCATCTTTATTGGAACAACACTGGTATCGAACCTTACTGAATTCACCATTACGCTGACTGCGGACAACATCATTCTTGGATTAATGATCTCAGCGATAATTGGAGTTGTTTCTGGATATGCTCCTGCATGGAAAGCCTCAAGGCTAAGCCCTGTTGAAGCCATTAACACTAAGGCATAGGTTGATTACTAGCAATATAGTTAGTTAGCTCCACGAACTCATCAACGCTCAGCTGCTCGGGCCTTTTGTCGAACAGGGGATGGCTCCCTGAAAAGCCATTAAATCCAGATTTTATGGAATTACGCAGCGTTTTTCGTCGTTGGTTAAAACCTGCCTTTACCACCCGAACAAACAATTTCTCATCACAATCAAGGCTTTGGGTGCTGTTTCGAGTTAATCTTATCACTGCCGATTTCACTTTGGGCGGTGGCGTAAAAACACCTTCGCTTACTGTAAAAAGGTATTTTATGTCGAAAAAAGCCTGCAGCAGCACGCTAAGAATACCGTAGGTTTTAGAGCCCGGCGGTTCGCAAATGCGCTGTGCCACCTCACGCTGAACCATCCCCACCACCTCGGTAACCGTATCCCTACGCTCTAGCACCTTGAAAAATATCTGCGAAGAAATGTTGTAGGGAAAGTTCCCTATGATGGCCATTTTCCCTGTAGTGATTGAGCTTAAATCAAATTTCAAAAAATCGGCAAGCAACAACCGTTTATCTAATGCAGGAAGAGATTGTTTTAGGTATTCAATAGATTCGGCGTCCACATCGGCAGCATAAAGTTTTGAGCCAAAACGATCAATCAAAAAATTGGTTAAAACACCCATACCTGGCCCTATCTCCAGTATGGCATCTGCATCATCTGCTGTAAGGCTATCAACAATTCGTTGGGCAATACCCTTATCGTTTAAAAAGTGCTGTCCTAGCTGCTTTTTGGGTCTTACCCTATGTGTGTTTTCCATAAGTTGAATTAAGCTATTTGTTCTCATTCCGAAGGTGCACTACACTTTGAGGGAAAGGTATTTCAACTCCCTCTTCCTGAAAACGCTTTTTGATATCCTTGTACATATCAAAACGAACGGCAAAACCATCATCAGGATCTGCGGCCCAAATCCAAGCCCTAAGCACAACGGCCGAGTCGGTTAGGTTAACCACATTTACGCGCACCTTGGGTTTTCCATTGGCCTTATCGTCTTTTGTCCTTACATCAATGCAAAGTGGATGCTGCTCTGCTAGTTTTTGCAGAATATCTAAGGCTTTATCGGTATCGGCAGAATACGCTGTGCCTACCTCAAACCGAACACAAACCCGCTCGTCGTTAATGTTTGAGTTTTCAACCACCTCATTATTCATAATTGCATTGGGAACAATAATGCGTCTGTTGTCAAAATCTTTTATCACAGTATGACGTAGTGTAATATCCTCAACTGTTCCGGTATGTAGGGTACCAATCTTTATCAAATCGCCTACCCTAAATGGCCTAAACATAACAATAAACACGCCTCCAACAATGTTTGAAAGGGCTTGTTGAGATGCAAAACCTATAACCGCCGTTAGCACACCGGCGCTTGCAAACAGGGGCATTCCTAACTTTCGCAGCTCTGGGATAAGCTGAAATACGACCACGATACCGATAGTAACAATAACTACACTTACCGTATTTTTCAGAAAAGCATACTTTGTTGGATCAACCTTAAGGATAGCCGAAGCCCGTCT